>JAFYML010000096.1 GCA_017556595.1 Bacteroides sp. | reverse complement strand
CCAAGAAACTTGATGCTGATATCGTAATGGCTACTGACCCTGATGCGGACCGTGTAGGTATGGCTTGCAAGAACGATAAAGGTGAATGGGTGCTTGTAAATGGTAATCAGACAGCTCTTATTTTCCTTTACTATATCATCAAGAATCGCAAAGCTATGGGTAAGATGAAGGATACTGACTTCATCGTGAAGACTATCGTTACTACCGAACTTATCAAGGTGGTGGCCGACAAGAATAACATTGAAATGCGCGACTGCTACACCGGCTTTAAGTGGATTGCTCGCGAAATTCGTTTGAGCGAAGGCAAACAACAATACATTGGTGGTGGCGAAGAAAGCTACGGCTTCTTGGCTGAAGACTTTGTACGCGATAAAGATGCTGTTTCGGCTTGTACATTGCTCGCTGAAATCTGCGCTTGGGCTAAGGATCAAGGCAAGACTCTTTACGATGTATTGATGGAAATCTACGTAGAATATGGCTTCTCGAAAGAAACTACCGTAAACGTAGTGAAACCAGGTAAGAGTGGTGCAGACGAAATCAAGGCTATGATGGAAAACTTCCGCACTAATCCTCCTAAGGAAATTGGTGGATCGAAGGTGGTTTTGGCTAAGGACTACAAGTTCTTGAAGGCTACTGATGGCGAAGGTAATGTAACTGACCTCGACATGCCTGAAACTAGCAACGCTTTGCAATACTTCACTGAAGATGGTACTAAGATTTCGGTTCGTCCATCGGGTACTGAACCTAAGATTAAGTTCTACATCGAAGTGAAGGGCGAAATGGGTTGCGCTAAGTGCTATCCAAACGCTAACGCCGAAGCTGAAGAAAAGGTGAAGGCTGTTAGAGCTTCGTTGGGAATTTAATTTAGTGACTAGCTACTAGCTATTAGTGACTAGCTACTAGTGACTAGTGATAAGTGATGACGGCTAATCACTAAACACTAACCATTACCCCTAAATACTAAAAAAAATGGAAACAGTAGAAATTGTATTGGCTAAGATGAAGGAGCTGAACACTCCCGTTAATGCTACAACATTGGCTAAGGAAACCGGACTAGACAAGAAAGAGGTGGACAAGGCAATGGCAACGCTGAAGAAGGAAGAGAAAATTTTCTCGCCGGTGCGTTGCAAGTGGCAAGCCAAGTAAAATAGGTTAATAGGAGAGAGGTGTTCAGCATGCTTTGAGCACCTCTCTTTTTCTTAAAAAAGTAGTGTATGCTAAAGAAAATCGTTAAGAACTTAGGCTTTTGGATTCTCGTAGCAATGCTATTGGGCATTGTTGTGGGGGCGTTCATGGGCAATGAATCTACAATGTTTGCGCCATTAGGCACACTATTCATTCAACTCATTAAAATGTTAGTGGTGCCGTTGGTAGCTCTATCCATCATCTCGGGAGCGGCTTCGTTAGGCAATTCGCGCTCGGCAGGGGTGATTGGAGGTATTTCGATAGCTTTTATCATGCTGACAACGGTTGTTGCGGTGGCGTTAGGCATTGTATCGGGCGTTGTGTTTACGCCGGGAGAAGGTATCGACCAAGAAACGATTGCTCAACTGATGGCTACTAATAGCGTGAATGTAGAGGGAGAGGCTCCTGTGCTAAAGTTTTGGGACGTAATTATTGGTATGATTCCTGCCAATCCAATAGCTGCATTGACCGAGGGAAACATTCTTCAAATTATTGTCTTTGGTTTGTTCCTTGGTTTTGGTATTGCCGCGCTTTCCGAACAACGCCGCAACATGCTAGTGAATGGCATCAATGCACTGCTCGAAGCGCTTGTATGGTGCATTGAGAAGGTGATGTGGGTAGCTCCTATTGGTGTATTTGGATTGATGGCCGATGCCGTAGGCACATTTGGCTTCGACATTTTGCTACGCATCGTAAACTTGCTTTGGGTGTATATCCTTGCCATTGTTGTAATGGGATTGGTGGTATATCCGTTGCTAGTGGGAACAATGTCGCGAGTATCTATCCGTACGTTCTTGAAGGAGATGATTCGTCCGCAAATCATTGCTTTTACTACAGCATCGTCCATGGTAACGCTTCCTATAAACATGGAAACGTGCGAGAATAAATTGGGCGTTTCTAAGCAAACATCGGGCTTTGTGTTGCCGCTTGGTGCTACTATAAACATGAGCGGAAATGCTATTTATTACACGCTTGTAGCGCTATTCTTTGCGCAGATTTATAACATTGAGCTTGGCATGGCGCAATATATCACCATTGCTATTGTAGCTTCGCTTGGCTCTATTGGACAAGCAGGTGTTCCTGGTCCTACGTTGCTTGTTGTAGCGGTGTTGGTTGCGGCCGGCATTCCAATCGATGGTCTTCCGTTG
>JAFYML010000007.1 GCA_017556595.1 Bacteroides sp. | reverse complement strand
GACGACTTTCCCATCATCCGCGAAGAGTGCGACCGCCGAATGGCTGAATACAATAAAATAATTAGTGAGAACAATTGGGAGTTTTTCTCGCGCAACCGTCCTTATGACCAAGAGCAGGCCTCAATTAGCTTAAACGCCTTGCAGGAGCCGGATGTAACCGCCCATCGCCGTCAGCAGTTGTCATCTTTGCGATACTGCTTCTTGTGCCGGCCATCAACATCAGTAGCATGACGCAAAGCCGCTTGCGCCAACGTGTTAGCGAGATTGGTGTGCGCCGTGCTTTTGGTAGTACACGTACGGAATTGATGATGCAGATTGTGGCCGAAAACTTCATCATAACGCTGATAGCCGGTGTATTGGGATTGCTACTGAGTGTAGTGTTTGCGTATGTAGGCAATGAGTTCCTGTTTGCCCAACCACAGAGCCAAACACTCAATCCGCCCGTAGTGGATGCCTCCATCCTACTTCAGCCCGACACATTCCTTTGGGCGCTCTTCTTCTGTTTTGTATTAAACCTATTCTCTTCCAGCATCCCTGCATGGCGTGCATCGCGCATCGGCATCGTGAGTGCGTTGGGAGGAAGATTACATTGATTGCATTATGAACAAAAAACTATTTACACAAATAAAGAACGAATGGCGAAGCAACTTGTGGCTCGCCATCGAACTGCTGCTGGTCAGTGTAGTGATGTGGTACATCGTGGATAGCCTTTATTGCACCACTGCCACCTATTTAGAACCGCGAGGTTTCGACATTAGTCATACTTATCACATCGAGATGGGAATACTTAACGATAAGAGTCCCGACTATGTGACTTACCAATCGGATGAAGAACTTCGACGCGATGTTCTCGAATTGGTTGACCGCCTTCAGCATCGTCCCGACATTGAGGCGGTGAGCCTTTCCAGTGCTTCATACCCTTATAATGGCAGTAATAATTGGAACCCTGTTCAATTGATTGGAGACAATCAAACACCTATCAATATTGTTCGTCGCATGGTGACACCCGACTTTCTACGCGTATTCCGTTATACGGGTGTGAATGGTGAAACACCTGAACAATTGGCACAAATGGTGGAAGAAGGGAAGTTTTTGCTTTCCGAAAGTTATTGTAAAGATAGGAATTTCAAGGCAAACGAATTGATAGGCAAGCCATTCTATCTGCATGGCGACACTACCCAGACGCATATCTTGGGGGCAGTATTGAACTCTGTCCGTTATTCGGATTATCAGCAAGGCGATTATTGTCTTTCTTTCGTTGAAAAGCTTCCGATAGATTGGATGGATCACACGCAAGAATTATGCGTACGCGTTCGTCCCGAGCACGATAAGGAGTTCAGAGCTCGCCTCATGGCCGATAGCGAAAGCCAATACCGCATAGGGAATATCTTTATCAGCAACATCTATCCGTTCAAAGACAAGCGACGTGCTTACCAACAACAACAAACCAACACCATCCGCAATGAGGTAACGGGCATGTCTTTCCTGATGCTCAACGTATTCCTTGGTTTGCTTGGCACTTTCTGGTTCCGCACCCAGCAACGTCGTAGCGAGATTGCCTTGCACAAGGTACACGGTGCCACCAAGCGCATGGTGTTCACCCGCTTGGTCAGCGAAGGATTGTTTATTTTGCTACTGATTACACCGCTTGCCTTGCTCATCGACTTCAACATTGCCTATACCGAATTGAATGCCGTCCGCAACGGTACAACTTTGGAATGGGACCGTTTGTTGCTTTGTGCCCTCATCAGCTTTGTGCTGATTGGCGCAATGATTGCCATCGGCATCTTGATACCAGCAAACAAAGCCATCAATACAAAGCCTGTTGAAGCTTTGCACGACGAGTAAATCGCGGCCAGAAGTACTCCACGTGTGCCAAGGCTTTGCAAAAGGTTGGCACAACTGTGCCACAAACCTGCCAAGGCTTTGGCAGAGTTGTGCCACCGCGATGGCAAGGTTGTGCCATAGTTATGGCAAGGCAGTGCCACAACTGTGGCAAAGAGGTGCCGCAAGGCAGAAAGAAAATGCAATGAAACAATATACATACGTTACAATAAACAACTATGAAACCAAACAAATGGATAATCTTGCTGATTGTCGCATGTAGCACTCTACACGCCCAAGCAGCGAACGAGAAGCAAGTGGTGAGACGCATCACACTCGAAGAAGCCATTACCCTGGCTCGCGTACAAAGCGTGAATGCCGCCGTAGCACTGAACGAACTGAAGACGGCCTATTGGGAGTATCGCACCTACAAGGCCAACTTGTTGCCCGAAGTGAACTTCTCGGCCACCATCCCCGGCTATGCCAAAAGCTACAATAGCTATCAGCAGGGCGACGGCTCGTATACCTTTGTGCGAAACAACTACATGCAGATGTCGGGCGAACTATCTATCGACCAAAACATTTGGTTGACAGGAGGAAAGCTATCGCTAAACACCTCGCTCGACTTTATGAAGCAACTCGACGGTAACAAAGAGGAACGCTACATGTCGGTGCCCATTGCCCTGACACTGAGCCAACCTATCTTTGGCGTGAACAGCTACAAATGGGACCGACGCATCGAGCCGGTGCGCTATGCCGAAGCAAAAGCCCGATTCTTGAGCGAAACCGAAGAGGTAACGATGACTACTATCAATTACTTTTTCAATCTGCTACTTGCACGCGAAAATGTAGGCATTGCGCAACAAAACTTGGAGAATGCCGAAAAGCTATACGAAGTGGCGAAGGCTAAACGACAAATGGGACAGATAAGCGAAAACGATGTGTTACAACTGAAACTGAACGTACTGAACGCTCGCGCTACATTGACCGACAACGAAAGTTCATTGAAGAGCAGTATGTTCCAACTACGTTCGTTCTTAGCACTAAGCGAAGAGGAGGAATTGGAACCTATCTTGCCGGAAATGCTCCCAAGCGTACTCGTTGATTATCAAGACGCGCTGAACAAGGCACTGACCAACAACTCGTTTGCACACAACATCCGCCGCCGACAATTGGAGGCCGACTACGAAGTGGCACGCGCCAAAGGCAACTTGCGCCAAATGACGCTCTTTGCACAAGTAGGCTTTACCGGCACCGACCAAGAGATGCGTGGTGCTTACGACCCTCTGAAGGACAACCAAATAGTAGAGGTAGGCGTAAGCATTCCGCTATTAGATTGGGGCAAACGCAAAGGACAAGTAAAGGTGGCCAAGAGCAACCGCGAAGTGATTCAAAGCCGCTTGCGCCAAGAGTCGATG
>JAFYML010000095.1 GCA_017556595.1 Bacteroides sp. | reverse complement strand
CACATTCAACACGCATGAGTTTTCAGACATTTCGTCCTCACTCAATTGGCGGCCACCAGTGTTTTGCATCGCTTGAGGTCCCCATTGGTCGCACACACGCACCGTGTCCCACTTGTCAACAGGCATGGGCGGCATGAAACGCTCAACTTTAGCATACGGAATACCCAAGAAGGCCATTGTTCCTTCTTGCTCAATACCTTTTACTTTTCCCGATGCTATTGTTACTACCATCGGGTCTTCTTTTTGCCGACATGCGCTAAGCGAAACAAGCAACGCCATGAGGCAAACAATCAAAGAATGTCGTTTTTGCATAGTGTTTGATAAAAATAAGCGTGCATACCCTTTTAATAGGCATGCACACTTTTAATTAATAGTATATTATGATTCTCATTGTTTACTTAATTCAATAAGCTGACCTGCAGTAGTATCTATATCGTATTCGTAAACTTGATATAGTTGCGGCCACTCTGCTTCCAAACCACGTGCTTGTTTCGGTGCTTGAATGTCAGCTGAAGCATACAATGGATTCGGGCATTCGCCTTGTGCCGGACGCAATCCTTCGCCCTTCAAAGGCACATACGAACGAATTCGCAATGTACCACCAATGCGCGACAATATTTTAGCAGACTTCAGTTGAGCACCTTTCCAATCAAGATCGACAACGAAACCACCACGAGCTACCAAACCTTTCACGCTACCTTCACGCCATTCTGAAGGTAAAGCTGGCAATAGATGCACTGCATCGTCATGACTTTGAAGCAACATTTCAGCAACACCGGCAGTATAGCCAAAGTTTCCGTCGATTTGGAAAGGCGGATGTGCATCAAACAAGTTTGGATAGGTACGGCCTTCTGCAGCAGCAAATCTATTTCGTCCATCGCCTGGCAATAGCTTCAACATATTCTTGATAATTTTGTAGGCATGATCGCCATCGAGCATACGTGCCCAGAAGTTAATCTTCCAACCAATACTCCAACCGGTAGCAGCATCGCCACGTTGTAACAATGTGTTCTTTGCAGCTTGGAATAATTGAGGTTGACTATATGGTGAAATCTGATTACTAGGATATAGACCATAAAGATGTGAAATGTGACGATGTTGGTTAGTCGGATCATCTGCATCGATAATCCACTCTTGCAATTGATTGTAACGACCAATTTGCATAGGAGGAAGTTGAGAAAGGGTATTCTTCAACGTATCTTGATAAGCCTCATCCAAACCTAATGTCTTAGCAGCCAACAACGTACTATTCAAAGCATCGAATGCAATTTGATTATCCATTGTACATCCTGCAGTTATCGAAGAACGAGCCATACGATAACCTTGTTCGGGCGACATAGAAGGAGCAGTAACCAACCAACCATAACGCGGATGTTTCACCAAGTGAGAGATATAGAAATCGGCCGTACCTTTCAATATTGGGTAGTATTGAGCCAAGAATTCCTTGTCACCTGTAAATAGGTAATGTTGCCACAAGTGTTGTGCCAACCATCCTCCACCATTAGGCCACATACCAAATTGTGCAGCATCTACTACACCCGAACTACGCCAAATATCAGTATTATGATGAGCTACCCAACCATTTGCACCATACAATACACGAGCAGTTTCCTTACCGGTTTCCGATAATTCAGAAATCAAACGGAACAATGGTTCGTGAGTTTCGGTCAAGTTAGTTACCTCTGCTGGCCAATAGTTCATCTCGGCATTGATATTAATAGTGTACTTACTATCCCAAGGAGCATACAAACTATTGTTCCAAATACCTTGCAAGTTTGCAGGTTGTCCACCTGGTTGTGAAGAAGAAATCAACAAATAGCGACCATATTGGAATAATAGAGTTG
>JAFYML010000094.1 GCA_017556595.1 Bacteroides sp. | reverse complement strand
GAGTATCAATCAAAACTCGCTTGTAAAGTGGAAGCGAATACTCTTGAAATCCATTTGCGCCATCTGCAACACATAAGCACTATCGGCCAAGAACACATCCCTACCCTCGCGATCCTTCGCCATATATTGGAATTTACGTTTCTTAAACGCTTCTAATTCAGCAGCATCGTCGCTCTCTATCCAACATGCTTTGTACAAGCTCAGCGGCTCCCAACGACACTTGGCGGTATATTCATTTTCCAAGCGATATTGAATAACTTCGAATTGAAGTTGTCCCACCGTACCAATAATCTTTCGGCCGTTGAATTGGTTGATAAACAGCTGTGCCACACCCTCGTCCATCAATTGGTCGATACCCTTTGCCAACTGCTTTTGCTTCATGGGGTCGGCATTTTCGATGTACTTGAACATCTCGGGAGAGAAACTTGGCAATCCGCGAAAATGCAACTTTTCGCCTTCGGTCAGCGTGTCGCCAATCTTGAAGGTTCCATTATCTGGAAGACCAATAATATCGCCTGCCCATGCTTCATCCACGGTTGTTTTGCGTTGCGCCATGAATTGCGTAGGGCTTGAGAAACGAAGTGTCTTGCCGTGGCGCACATGATAGTAAGGCGCATTGCGTACAAACTTACCCGAACAAATCTTACAGAAGGCAACACACGAGCGATGGTTAGGGTCGATATTGGCGGTAATCTTAAAGATGAAGCCTGTAAATTTCGACTCTTCGGGCGTTACATCACGTTCTTCCGCCTTCACCGAGCGTGGACTTGGTGCAATCTCTACGAAGGTGTTCAGCAACTCCTCCACACCAAAGTTATTCAGTGCCGAACCAAAGAATACCGGTGCTAAATCACCCTTCAAGTAATCGGCCACCTCAAATTCGGGATAAACACCCTCGAGCAACTCCAACTCGCTACGCAACTTATCGGCCAATTGATTACCAATCTGCTTATCCAGTTCGTCGGTATTGATATCCACCGCCACCTTTTCGGTTACCACTTGCTTCGAAGGTTGAAACAAGTTTAGGTTTTGCTCGTAGATATTATACACACCCTTAAAGCGCACACCACTCTCGATGGGCCATGTCAATGGGCGTACATGAATCTTCAATTCCTCTTCCAACTCGTCTAGCAAATCGAAGGGATCTTTTGCTTCGCGGTCCATCTTATTGATAAAGATGATAACGGGTGTATTGCGCATACGACACACCTCCATCAACTTGCGTGTTTGAGTTTCCACACCTTTTGCACCATCCACCACGATGATAACACTATCTACGGCAGTCAGTGTGCGGTAGGTATCTTCGGCAAAGTCTTGGTGACCCGGTGTATCGAGGATATTGATTTTATAGTCTTTATAGTCAAACTCCATCACCGAGGTGGTAACAGAGATACCACGTTGCTTTTCAATGTCCATCCAGTCGGATGTAGCCGTTTTCTTAATTTTATTACTTTTTACGGCTCCTGCCACTTGAATTTGTCCACCAAACAAGAGCAGTTTTTCGGTAAGCGATGTCTTACCGGCATCTGGGTGTGCGATAATCGCAAACGTTCGTCTTCTTTCTATTTCGGTCATACTTCCATCAACTTGTTTACGCATACTTGGAGAGAATCCTCCCAATGCGGTATAGCGATATTAAATGTTTTCTTAATCTTTGTTTTATCTAGCACCGAATAGTTTGGGCGCGGTGCTTTGGCTGGATACTCGTGTGTGTGAAGCGGTGCTACATTGCAAGTAGTGATACCCGCCAATCGGTGAATGGCGCGTGTAAAGTCATACCACGAACAAACACCCTCGTTGCTATAGTGATACACGCCCGGCACCACCCCTTGATTGATGGCGGCCATAATAGCGCGTGCCAAGTCGTTAGCATAGGTTGGCGTACCAATTTGGTCAAAAATCACACCAAGCTGTTCGCGTTCCTTACCTAATCGAATCATTGTCTTCACAAAGTTATTGCCATAGATAGAGTAAAGCCATGCTGTACGAATCACCATTGCGCGGCTACACTTCTGCATCACCGCCACTTCGCCCGCCAACTTGGTGCGTCCGTAAGCCGAGTTGGGACAAGGTTCCACCTCTTCGGTATAAGGCAAATGCGCTGTACCATCGAACACATAGTCGGTCGATACTTGAATCAGCGATGCGCCCACCTCTTCGGCAGCGGCGGCTAGATAGCCAGGAGCCAAGTGGTTTAGTTTGTCGGCGAACACCTCGTCATCCTCCGCCTTATCTACGGCGGTATAGGCAGCACAATTCACAATCACCTCCACGCCATTCTCCTTCACAAATGTGCGCACTGCTTGCTCGTCGCAAATATCCAACTCTTGTACATCGGTAAAGATGTATTCGTGTTGTTTATTCTCTTCGGCCAACATCTGCATCTCGTTACCCAATTGTCCGTTAGCACCGGTAATTAGTACTCTCATAGTTTTTATATTTTTATATATTTCAAGGAGTTAAAGGAATTAGAGTCAATACTCACCCATTCACCATCTCACTCCTTTTCTTAATCATTAAATCAATCAACCTCCAATTCTCCCTTCTTATCCTTTTCGTAATAGTTGGCCAATAGCGACATAAAGTTACTTATCACCTCAATCGCCTTTGCCGTTCCCTCGCTCACTGCCTTCTTCTGCAAGCGAAGCAACAACACGCCATACAATGCTTCGAAGCAAATCTCAATCTCCGAGATGGTTTGATCGCCCCGTTGTCGCAACTCCACGATAAAGGGCAACGCTTTGAAGTAGGCTGCATTGTAAAACGGATATTTTGTCGAAGCCAGCAACAAGCCGTGTAGCTCCGTTAAGTTCTGAATCACATTCTTGTTTATCTGAAAGTGTCCCTGTTGCATCACCCCCTCGGCGCGCATCATGTTGCACAAGTTCTCATACCACTCTTGCACCGCTGCTTTTTGTTCCTCCGGATAGCGAGCCGCCAAACGTTCGGCATCACATCCATGCGCACGCATCAAATCCTCCACTTGCCACATGTAAATGAGGTATTCGGCAATATTCTTCTCTTTCAACTGAGCAGCTACATTCATCAACAATCCTCCCTTATGATAAACTTAACGATTGACCCAACAAAGTAAACACCAAGCCTAGCACAGCCACCACCATCACAATGGTACCAATGATGCGATTCAGTCGAATAATGGCACGTAGGTTAAATTGCTTGCGCACCTTGTTCACCGAGTAGGTAATGAAGAACCACCACAATAACGCCCCCATAGCAATGGCTATGTACGATGTAAACGACTCATAAATCGTATTGCTCACAAACGAGAATCGCGCAAAAAGGCCAATAAACAAGAAGATAATCAGCGGATTGGATAGGGTAACAAAGAACGCCGTCACCATGTTGTGCACATACGTTCCTTTGTTGGCCGATATGGTACGAATAGAGTTC
>JAFYML010000093.1 GCA_017556595.1 Bacteroides sp. | reverse complement strand
TATCGGGAAGTTCGATGCCATATTTAGCACCTAACTCCTGAGCAATGTTTAGCGACCAATCTATGAAGCGTTGTTGCAAGCCATAACCTCTCCATTCGGGATCTACAGCAACGATATCGAAGGTGATGGATTCTTCCGGTTTAGCACCGAAGTCGGTAGCAAGATTGCGTTCGCCACAGCGATTATTAATGAGTACGCAGTAAGCAATAAGTTTTCCATCCTGATTGTATGCACCTGATACTTGGTCAATCTGGAGTGACTCCATAAGTTCTGCACGACTAAGCGGAAACAGCAAACTCTTATCCTGCATGTTTCCCATGACTACTTCTTGCAGCGCTAGTACATCGCTCATCTGTTCGAACGAGAGTGGTTTGATAGAAAACTCCTTGCCTTTAGCCTCGAAGTGGCACAATGCTTTACGATTACCGGCATACCCCCTATCATAAAGATATAGTTTACGAGACATAAAATCTTCTGCAATCATATATTGCGCACATGGAATGCTGCGTGTCCATGTTGTTTTGTCTTTACTTTCCGATTTGCGATGACGTGTCCATATCTTGTAAAGTTCAAATATCTGCACATAAGAAGATGATGTAGGAAGCAGATAGTGTTCTTGAATATATGGGTTGTTCATAAACAGGAAGAAACGATAGCCGAACAGGTCGTCAAGGTCGTCTATGTTCGCAATGTGATGGCGATTAAGCATGTATAGGTTCTCGAAAAAAGTGCAGTATTGGGCAACTTCGACCGAGGATACATCTTTCCATTTCTCGGCAGAATAATCTCTTTCTATCTCGCAGTCTTCAAGCACCTGATACACCTTCATCAGGCGGTCGCTGTCGTGGAAATAGTTGTTCAGATTGATGAGCATTTCGCTACAGGTTACATCTTGTCCGTTCTTTAGCTCTACAGCGATGAAAATCGTACCTATCAGCGTAACGGCCAAAGAGAAGATTCCTACAGATGCTTCATCGCCTGTTTGGAAATAATAGATACTGACTAAACACAAGAGGACGAGAATCATTGATGAGAGTATAATCATCAATGAAAGTTTGGTCTTATACTGGGGTGCTTTCATAATACTGACTGAATGGGTAATGAATTAGAGGATGCTCTTTACAGTGGCCAGCATGCCTTTTTCTTGGATATCGTTCAAGAAATCGGTAACCATGTCTGTAAGTCCGGGTATGGTGTTGAGGTCGCCATGTTCGCCCCAGATAAGCTCTTTTGCTGCCAATACACCTTCGGCCACTTGTCGAGTGTTGCCTGTGGCCCAAAGTTCTTTGAGCAGTTGCATGATTTCCGGCGCATCGTTTGGCACAATCTCGGCACCATCGGCACGCACACCGCCTTTGTAGTATGTGATTATTGCTGCCAAGCCAAGTACAAGTCCTTTGGGGAGTTCGCCTTTACGCTCTAAATAGACTTTCAAACCGGGCAAGTCGCGCGTTTGGTATTTAGGGAAGGAGTTCAACATGATACTGGTGACTTGGTGTTCCACGTATGGATTGTCGAAACGTTCGAGTACATCGGCAGCAAACTGTTTCAACTCGTCCATCGGTAGATTGAGGGTTTGCATTAGTTCGTCGTATTGCACCTTGCGTACATATTTTCCTACTACGGGATGGTTGCAAGCATCGCGCACAATGTTGATGCCACTGAGGTAGGCTACGGGGGAAAGTACGGTGTGAGGCCCATTGAGAAGAGTTACCTTTCGTTCGTGATAAGGGGCTTCGCTGGGGGCTATCAATACGTTCAAACCGGCTTTCTCGGCAGGGAATTCCTTGCGTAGCGCTGCTATAGACATGTTTTTGGGCTTTTCGATTACCCATAAATGGAAAACTTCGGCTTGCACCACCATGTTATCGGTATAGCCAATGCGCTTTTGGATATCGGCAATCTCTTTGCGAGGGAAACCGGGTACGATGCGATCGACCAATGTAGCGCAAACGTAGCAGTATTTGGTGAACCAGTTCTTGAACTTCTCATAATCGGCACCGAAATCATCTTTCCAAAGTTCAATGTATTGGTAGATACATTGTTTCAGGTGGTGACCATTGAGGAAGATAAGTTCGCAAGGCATGATAATCAATCCCTTGGTTTTATCTCCTTTGAAGGTTTTGAAGCGACGATAAAGCAGTTGAGTCAGTTTACCGGGATAGGAAATTGCCGGGGTGTCTGTCAGCTTGCACGAGGGGTCGAACGCAATGCCGGCTTCGGTTGTATTGGAGATGACGAAACGCATCTCTGGTTGTTCGGCCAACGCCATGAAAGCTGCATTTTGGGTGTAGGGATTTAGTGCGCGACTGATACAATCGATGCGGTCGATACTATTCACTACTTCACCATTCAAACGGCCTTGCAGATTTACGTGATATAGACAATCTTGGCCGTTGAGCCACTCTACCATACCTTGTTCAATGGGTTGAACAACCACAACGCTACTGTTGAAATTGGTCTGCTGATTCATCTTGCTGATAATCCAATCGACAAATGCACGCAAGAAATTGCCCTCGCCAAACTGAATAATGCGTTCGGGAGCTACCGCTTTTGGGGCTGTTTGTTTATTCAATGCTTTCATGATGTATTTCTTGTTATTTGGAGCACAAATGTACAAATATTTATTGAAGATTGAGTTTTTTTGTGTATATTTACACGCTAATTCGTATGAGCGATACTGAAACATAACTTTCGCAAGTGCGATCGTGAAACGAATTCTTGGCAAAGTCCTCACCCACGCACCTACGCTTAGGCTCTTGTCATGCGGGGTGGTAGGTTTTGTAGGGACGCATCGTAATGCGTCCGGGAAACTGCAACGAAACTATTTTGTGAAATTGATGTGAGCATTGCTCGGACAAAACTGAAAATTAAATAATTTTAAAATATACCTCTATGAAACAATTTATGGATGAAAACTTCTTGTTGCACAACGAAACTGCACAGAAGCTTTATCATGAACATGCGGCGAAGATGCCTAT
>JAFYML010000092.1 GCA_017556595.1 Bacteroides sp. | reverse complement strand
CGAAAAAGTAAAGGTTTCGACCACACAAAAGGGAGAAAGCATTATCGTAAAGAGCAACAAGTTGCAAGTGGTTTTGAACAAAGCTGACGGCAGCTTGAGCTTTGCCGATGCTAAAGGAAACAACTTGTTGAAAGAAAAAGGCGCAACAGTATTCACGCCCTTCAACGATGCCGGCAACCAAACATTCAAAGTGAAGCAAGCCTTTACCTTAGACAAGGATGAAACTATCTACGGATTGGGTAACTTGGAAAAAGGCAAGTTGTCGCAACGAAACATGCGTCATAACTTGAGCCCAGGTAATGTAGAGGATGGTATGTCGTTGTTCCAATCTATTAAAGGTTATGGTGTGTTCTGGGATAACTACTCGCCTACTTTATATGCAGACAATGAGGAAGAGACAAGCTTTACATCGGAAGTGGGCGATTGTGCCGACTATTACTTTATGTATGGTGGAAGTGCCGATGGTGTAGTAGCCGAGATTCGTGCCTTGACTGGTGAGGTGCCCATGTTCCCTCTTTGGACATACGGCTTCTGGCAAAGCAAAGAACGCTACAAAACACATGATGAGACCATGAGCGTATTGAGAACCTATCGCGAACAACAAATTCCTATCGATGGTATCATCCAAGATTGGCAATATTGGGGTAATAACTACTTGTGGAATGCTATGGAGTTCATGAGCCCTGACTTCCCTAATCCACAACAGATGATTGACTATGTGCATAGCCAAAATGCACACATCATACCTTCTATCTGGTCTTCGTTCGGACCTGAAACTAAGCCTTATGCTGAATTGGATGCAAAGGGTATGTTGTTTAACTTCTCTACTTGGCCACAATCGGGTATCAGCCACATCTGGCCGCCTCGTCGTGACTATCCATCGGGCGTACGTGTATATGATGCATATAACCCCGAAGCGCGCGATATCTATTGGAAACATTTGACTCGCCTACACAATATGGATATGGATGGTTGGTGGATGGACTCAACCGAACCCGACCACTTAGACTTCAAACCAGAGGATATGGATACACCTACTCATTTAGGCTCGTTCCGCAAGGTAAGAAGTGCTTATCCATTGCTCACTGTAGGTGGTGTGTATGACAACCAACGCAAGGTATCGAGCGATAAGCGCGTGTTTATCCTTACACGTTCGGCCTTCATCGGACAACAACGCTATGGTAACAATGTGTGGACCGGTGACGTGAATAGTACTTGGGAAATGTTGCGCAACCAAATTCCGGCTTTATTGAACTTCTCATTGACAGGTCAACCTAACTGTAACTCGGACATTGGCGGTTTCTTTGCCAGTGCTTACAATGGCAGAGTGAGTGCAGTATATAATCCTGCTTATCGTGAATTGTATGTACGTTGGATGCAATTTGGTGCATTTACACCAATGATGCGTTCGCATGGTGCCGATGTGCCTCGCGAAGTGTACTTGTATGGAAAGAGTGGCGAGCCTATCTATGATGCTCTTGTATCGGCCATCAAGTTAAGATATAGCCTATTGCCTTACATCTACTCTACTTCTTGGCAAGTAACCAAGAACCAATACACACCAATGCGTGCGTTGATGATGGATTTTGCTGCTGACAAGCAGACATGGGACATTAGCAATGAATTTATGTATGGTCCTGCTATATTGGTGGCTCCTATCGTAAAAGCACAATATACACCTGAAGTTATCCGCAGAAGCAGAACGGATGAGGATGGCTGGAATAGAGAAGCTGGCGACCCACGTGTAACTGCATTACAAGCAGTGGATTTCACTAAGAAACATGAAACAAGCATCTATCTACCAGCAGGAGCTACTTGGTATGACTTCTGGAATGGAACAAAACATAAAGGTGGTGAAACCATTACACGCGAAACAACCATCGACTTAATTCCTCTCTACATCAAGGCTGGTAGCATTCTTCCTATTGGTCCAGAAGTGCAATATGCAGAAGAAAAGGCTTGGGATAACCTTGAATTGAGAGTATATCCTGGTGCAAACGGCAGCTTCACGCTGTATGAAGATGAGTTTGACAACTACAACTACGAAAAGGGTGCCTACACTGAAATTCCTATGACTTGGAACGATAAAGCACGCAAGTTGACCATCGGTAAACGTATCGGTAGCTATGAAGGCATGTTGAACGAACGTACATTCACTGTTGTAACTCCTGACGGAAAAAAGAAAACCGTGAAGTATAACGGGAAAAGTGTAAGTGTATCGTTTTAATAGATAATAACTCATGAAAAGAACCCTATTTTACCTATTTTGTGCAGCTGCTCTGTTGAGCAGTTGCGCACCTAAACAAGGCGAAGAAAAGGCTTGTTGCGAAGGAAAGAATCCGGTGATTGAAACCATTATGGCTCGTAGAAGCATACGTAACTACAAGGAGCAACCGGTAGAACGCGAAAAGCTTCAAGAGATTGCTGTATGTGGCGTAAATGCACCCAATGCTATCAACCGACAAGCATGGGAAGTGCGTATTGTAGATGATGCCGAATATATCAATGGTATTACCGAAGTGTATAAAAAGGCTAACCCAAGAGCTGCAGAAGAACCTGGTTTCAAGAATATGTTCCGCAATGCTCCGGCTGTAATCTTAATTGCGAATGATACAAACTTTAGCTTCTCGCAAGTGGATTGTGGATTGATGGCCGAAAACATGATGTTAGCTGCTCAATCAATGGGATTGGGTACTGTTTGCTTGGGCAGTCCTACTGCATTCATGAACAGTAATCCGGATGCAGCTCCTTATATAGAGCGCTTAGGGCTTTCGGAAGGTTACCAACTATTGGTTGCCATTGCAGTGGGCTATCCCAACGAATCGCCCGATGCTAAACCTCGCAACTTGAACAAGATTAAATTCGTTGAGTAAGATAAAAAAGAAAAGGCTTCGGAATTTCCGAAGCCTTTTTTATTATTCTCTATTGGCACGCTTGCGCTCCAATTCGTCGAGTATCACTTTACGCATACGCATGGACTTGGGCGTTACCTCTACATATTCATCAACCTTAATGTATTCCAATGCCTCTTCGAGCGAGAACTGAATAGGTGGTATCAATCGGGCTTTTTCGTCCGAACCACTAGCACGCATATTGGTGAGTTTCTTCGACTTGGTAACGTTGATAACCAAATCTTTTTCGTGTACGTGCTCGCCTACTACCTGACCGGCATACACTTCATCTTGTGGGAAGATAAAGAACTTACCACGATCTTGTAGCTTATCGATGGCATAAGCAAAAGCTGTACCACTCTCCATGGCAATCATAGAACCATTGGTGCGACGTTCGATATCACCCTTATAGGGTTGGTATTCCTTGAAACGATGGGCCATGATTGCTTCACCGGCACTAGCAGTCAAGACATTAGTACGAAGACCAATGATACCTCTTGATGGCATATTGAACTCTAAGTTCACGCGATCGCCAGCGCTTTCCATCTTTTGCATCTCGCCTTTACGACGGGTAACCATATCAATAATCTTGCTGGAATACTCTTCTGGTACATTGACTGTCAATTCTTCAATAGGTTCGCAACGAACACCATCTATCTCTTTATAGATTACTTGTGGTTGACCAACTTGCAACTCATACCCTTCACGACGCATAGTTTCGATAAGCACAGACAAGTGGAGCACACCACGGCCAGAAACAACCCATTTTCCATCTTCTTCGCTCTTCACTACTCGCAAAGCCAAGTTCTTGTCGAGCTCTTTCATTAGACGATCGTGAATGTGACGAGAAGTTACAAACTTACCTTCCTTACCAAAGAATGGTGAATCATTAATGGTGAACAGCATACTCATGGTAGGCTCGTCAATCGCAATTGGTGGCAATGGTTCGGGATTCTCGAAATCGCAAATAGTATCACCAATCTCGAATCCTTCGATACCAATCAAGGCACAAATGTCACCAGAAGAGACTTCGGCCACTTTTTGGCGACCCATTCCTTCGAAAGTATGTAGTTCTTTGATTTTAGTTTTGATAATTGAACCATCGCGTTTAGAAAGGGATATATTCATGCCTTCGCGCAAGGTTCCTCGATGCACACGACCTACCGCAATACGACCGGTATAGGCTGAATAGTCGAGCGAAGTGACCAACATCTGTGGTGTTCCTTCCAACTTCTCGGGTGCAGGAATGTTTTCTATGATACAATCGAGCAAAGGCAAGATGCTATCGGTAGGTTGTTGCCAATCGGTTCCCATCCAATTGTTCTTGGCCGAACCATAGATAACGGGAAAGTCCAACTGTTCTTCTGTAGCATCGAGCGAGAACATCAAGTCGAACACCATCTCGTAAACTTCCTCAGGACGGCAATTGGGTTTATCCACCTTGTTCACCACAACAATGGGTTTCAGACCTATCTGAAGAGCCTTTTGCAACACGAATCGTGTTTGTGGCATAGGACCTTCGAAGGCATCGACCAAGAGAATACAGCCATCGGCCATGTTCAACACACGCTCTACCTCACCCCCAAAGTCGCTGTGACCCGGAGTATCAATAATGTTTATCTTAGTGTCTTTGTAATTGATGGAAACGTTCTTGGAAAGAATGGTTATACCACGTTCGCGTTCCAAATCGTTGTTATCCAACATTAGCTCGCCCGCATTTTGATTGGCACGGAAAAGGTTTCCTGCCAACAACATCTTATCGACCAATGTGGTTTTACCATGGTCAACGTGGGCAATAATGGCAATGTTTCGAATATCTTGCATACGTGTACCTATTGATTTTGGGGCACAAAGGTAGTAATTTATTCCTTAACCAGCAAACGTTGAAGGAGTTGTGCCATATAACGACACAAAATGTTTACGGAAGGTTGGCACATCGTTGTAGCCCACCATTTCGGAAACTTCCTGAATGCCATATTGCTTGGTCTTCAACAATTCGGCCGCTTCCTTCAAACGCACACCACGAACCAACTCTATAATCGTGAAGCCAGTTATTTGTTTTACTTTACGATAGAGTGTAGGTTGGCTCATAAAGAGCATATCGGCCAAACTTTTCACATTGAATTCCGGATTTTGAAGATTAGCTTTTACTAACTCTACAATCTTCTCGATCAATGGATCTTCCACCTTTGTATTTGTAGCATCTGCAACATCCTCATCTTGATGAGTAGATGATGGAGTAGCCGATGTAAGAAGCTTGGTGTAGATTTGTTTCAACTCGACACGGCTTCGCATCAAGCGTTTTACCTTAGCACGCAATACTTCCGGATTGAATGGCTTTAAGATATAATCATCGGCACCTAAATCGGTACCCTTTACAATATCTTCATCACTGGTGAGAGCTGTAAGGATAATCACAGGGATGTGACAAGTGCGAAAATCTTCCTTCAATACGCGCAAGCATTCAAAACCATCCATCACAGGCATCATCACGTCGGTAAGAATCAAATTAGGCAATTCGCGACGAGCAACTTCAACACCCTCTTGTCCATTCTCGGCCAAGAATACCTGATATAAGTTGGAGAAGATAATCTTCATATAGAAACGAATATCGGTATTGTCTTCGATAATCAACAATTTTAGCTTACTATCAGGAATTGTTTCAAGGTCTTCAAGTACTTCTGCCGTTTCAACCACAATAGGAGCTTCTGGCATTGATTCGGAAAGTTCAGGTAGGAACTCATCTTCAGTAAGTTCGTCCGTATTTATAAAATCGACATTTTCGGTAGCAGTCCAATGCTCCTTACCCATAGGAATCCACAACTCAATATAAGATTCATCTTGTGTAAGTTGTTCGATCTTCATTTCACTACCATGTATGCGGTTTATTTCTTGAATGATATCCCATCCTAAGAAATTCTCGCGAAGTGAATCTTTATCGGTTACTTCATGGTCACTTTCAGTTTTCGATTTGCCCTTTATACTGAATACACAATACTCTTTTTCAGCATTCGAATTCAAGAATATATCGAACCATATATCACCATTATACTCCATTATGTGAAGTACATTCGACAAGATGCTTTGCAGCACAAAATGAATACGACGTTTATCTACCCATATTTCTGTAGTGATTCGCTTATCCTTATCGTAATGCAACTCTATATTACTTGCATTGAGCAATTCGTATGAAGAGCGAATTACACCATTGGCTATACGTGTAGCAGTATAAGAAGCTATTTGATACCGTTGATTGGCTTCCATCTGGTAAGCTTCTTGAAGACGGATAAAGAAATCTTGTAGAATTTGAGCATTACGATAGGCTAACTCCAACTTCAGTTTGGCTGGTGCCGATAAATCGGGAATCGACATAACCTCTTTCAATGGAGCAATAAGCATGGATATAGGTGTGCGCAACCTTTGCAACAAATCAGCTTGAAATTCGCCCCTTAATTGAGCATGCTTCAACTTTGTTTCGTTAAGTTCTTGTTCGTTTTTTAGTTTATTATCCTGCAAACTAGTTTTGTACTTACGAGCACGATAATGAGAATAGAAATAAAAAGCAAATAAAATGAGTAATATCGTCACAAAATATAGCATCCAAACCCACGAATCAATGCCCCCCAACAAATCACTGTTCCCTAATTCGAGAGGAGTTGCCATAAAGAATGCCAATGAATATATAAAAGAATGTATATGCATCGCTTATATATTAAATAGTAAAAATAAAACAAAAGTAATCTTTTTGAACAACATATCAGCTAAACTTTGATAATCTTAACTAATTATAACATTTCATCCCGTTTTATACAGAAAAGGGCAAGAGCAAGATTTAGGAAAGAGGAGGTTTATGGATTAAAATAAAAAGGGGGCTTGGAATACCCAAGCCCCTACTTGCATTTCATTCAGTACGCAACTGTTTGTATATTCGTTGCACCGCAACGAGTCATCATCATAGTTGGTAAGGTTTAGTTAGATGGTATGTTTTTCGTCAACCGCACATTTCATAACAACAACTCTTTATCACAAAAGCACCTTGACGAGCTTCATTTCTTCAACAACTTAATTTCAACAATTAACTTTTGTTATTCGCTGCAAAGATAGGCATATTTTACATACCTCCAAATAAATTTGAATAAATTACCTACTTTTTGTGATTAAAACACCTAAAATATGACTATTTTACCACCTATCGGCAAATAATTCACCACCTATACGCAAACACAACAAAATTACAAAGAACAAAAACTTTGCAAAATATAAACAGCAAATTCGCTACTTTCTACAAAATATTATAGCTTTGCACTATTATTAATAAAAGTAACATGATTCAAAAAATTATATTATTACTATTTGTAAGTGTACTGATGGCTTGCAATAGCAACGGGCAAGTACAAAACAAACCACTAAACGAGCTAGAAAAGTTAAGAACATTCGAATTGCCCGAAGTACCTCCCATATTACAATCGGTAGAAGAACGCTTAAATTATGTAATCGAACACTACTGGGACAAATTTGACTTCAGCGATACGGCTTACATCCATTTACCCGAAGTAACCGAACAAGCTATGGCCAATTATGTTGATCTCTTAAACAGAACTACCCAAGAGGTAGCCTCATCGGCTATACAAGGCATGCTAAGAAGAGCAATGGTAGAGCCAAAGATGTTAGAGTATCTGAATAAAGAATTACGCAGATACACAACCGACCCTAACTCGCCCATTCGCAACGAAGAGTTATACGAGCCTGCAGCAAAATTCTTATCCAAAACAAATGGAATTAATGAAACAATGCGAATAAAAGCCGCTCGCGACTTAAAGCTCATTGCACTGAACAGAAAGGGAAGCATTGCCAATAACTTCAGTTATCGATTGCCTGATGGAAAGATTCAACAATTACATCAAGTATCAAGCCCCAAGACCTTATTACTTTTCTTTGATCCCGATTGTCACACTTGTAGTGAAGTCATTGAAGAATTGAAAGCATCTCCTATATTAAATCAGGCCACCTTGCAAATTGTAGCTATTTATCCAGAAGGTGATGCAGACATTTGGCGCAACTACCTATCTAAATTGCCTCAAAACTGGATAAACGGACACGATTATACACTTACCGTACTTAATCATGAACTATACAATTTGAATGCAATGCCCACACTCTACCTACTCGATACCGACAAACGAGTACTTGTAAAGGATGGTACTGTGCGCGAAATAGAGTATTATTTGCAAGGAAATTAAAAACAAATTCTAAAAAAATACTCGTTAATGCTTGCTAAGTAAAAGATAATGTTTACCTTTGCAGCCCCGATTGGGATTTTTATAAACAATTTAATTAAAACATTTATGTATTTAGACGCTGCTAAAAAGCAAGAAATCTTCGGCAACTACGGAAAGTCTAACACTGATACTGGTTCAGCAGAGAGCCAGATTGCTTTGTTTTCATACCGTATTGCTCATCTGACTGAGCACCTTAAGCTCAACAGAAAGGATTATAGTACTGAAAGAGCTTTGACAATGTTGGTAGGTAAGCGTCGTGCTTTGCTCAACTACTTGAAGGAGCGCGACATTGAACGCTATCGTGCAATTGTTAAGAAGCTTGGCTTGCGTAAGTAATCTTACTGCGGCAAACTTATTAGAAAAAGGAATCTCGCACGAGATTCCTTTTTTTGTTTTCATGCGTTTAAAATTACAAAATCACTATTAAAAGTACACCACAGATAACAATTCTTTAACCAAAGATTGCAGAAAAAATAAAAAAGTTCTATTTTTGCGCCCTATAAGTAACAAACTGAAAACAAAACAACCTATTATAGATAAATTAGTATGGATACAAGTAAAATTGTAGGAGAAAAGATTAAGTCGCTTCGCGAAAGCCAATCCATCAGCATGGAAGAGTTGGCCGAGCGTTCAGGATTAGCCATTGAACAAGTGGAACGTATAGAAAGTAACATCGATTTACCTTCATTAGCACCACTTATCAAGATAGCACGTGTATTAGGCGTACGCTTAGGTACTTTCCTCGATGACCAAGTAGAAAATGGTCCGGTTGTTTGTCGCCAAGCAGGTAGCTCTGACAACAGCATCAGTTTCTCAAACAATGCCATCCAAAGCCGTAAGCACATGGAATACCATGCCTTGGCAGGTCCTAAGAGCGACCGCCACATGGAACCGTTCATTATCAATATCAATGCAATGAACGATGCCGACTTTGTGCTTTCATCACACGAAGGAGAAGAGTTTATTTATGT
>JAFYML010000091.1 GCA_017556595.1 Bacteroides sp. | reverse complement strand
TATATAATAAGGTGTAGCTTACGACGAATTATCTGTTTTTGTTCAGCAATTCAATGGTAGGGCATTCTTCGTTAGTGATGCCAAGTTGCACCTTTTTCAAATCGTCCAATTCGTGAATAGGACGTTCGTAATCTTCGGGGAAAGGAAGTTTACTGAATGTTTGGAAGTAGAGCAAACAAGCATCTTTCCACCAAATGGCATCGCGTGTTTGTGCAATCAACTTAGTTTGCACATCTGCAAAGCGCTCAGCATCGATATCCTCTTTTACATTATCCCATGCCTTTTGGAAGTCGCGTGTCAATTGTACACCGCGATCGTAGTGATAGCACAAAGCCTCCCACAACGTACGTCCGCTTTGCAACTTGTGTTGCCAAGGCACATGGTGGAACCAAAGGATATACTTCTCGGGACAAGTCTCGATGTTGTCGTACAACTTGCAAAGTTCTTCTGGATATTGCGCTACGGCATTCGAGCCAGTGCTACTACGGTCGAATCCCAATCCCTTTTCATCGGCATTGTGATAATATGAAGGCATCCAGTCGGCACGTGCACCAGGAATAGCACACCAAGGTTCGGGACCATAGTGGTGTCCCCATGCAAAGATGTGATGCAAGCCAAGTGGCATCATATAATCTACTACCGCTTCGTGACTATATACCATCATTTTTGAAAGGGTAGTCAATGATGATTCCTTCAAATCGAATGTTTGTTGCAACCATTCTTTTGCGATAACGTCGGAAGTAAGGGTAGGTTCCCATGCTAAACGACCGAAAGCATACCAATTTGCTTGTCCAAAGTGATGACCACACCAATTAGTATCTGTACCAATATTGGTTACACCGGCAATGGCATTCATGGTGTTAGGTTCTACCAAGTCGAAGAACTCTTCCCACATTGGCGCTAAGAAAGCTAAGTGGTTGCTATGTCCAAGATACTCTTGTGTGATTTGCAACTCGGGCATAAGCGGTGTTTGCTTCATCGAAGTGAAGAGTGGGCTATATGGCTCGCGTGGTTGGAAGTCGATAGGGCCATTCTTTACTTGGATAATTACATTCGAACGGAATTGTCCATCCAATGGTTGGAATTCTAAGTAAGCTTGCTTTGCACGGTCGGCATCGCTTGGGCTATAGACAAATGCGCGCCACATTACAATACCTTTATAAGGCTTTAATGCGTCGGCCAACATGTTTGCACCTTCAGCATGTGTACGTCCAAAGTCGCAAGGGCCAGGTTGGCCTTCCGAGTTAGCTTTTACCAAGAAGCCACCAAAGTCGGGTATGAGTTGATAGATTTCTTTTACTTTATTCTTCCACCACTTCACTACCTCTTTATTTAAGGGGTCAGCTGTTTCAACCTCGCCCAATGCCATTGGTGTAGCAAAGTTTACCGAAAGATATACTTGGATGCCATATGGGCGGAATACGTCGGCCAATACTTTCACCTTTTCAAGGTATTCGGTAGTAAGCATTTTGGGCGAAGCATTTACGTTGTTCAATACGGTACCATTGATACCGATTGATGCATTGGCACGTGCATACTCTTTGTAGCGGGGAGATAATGCTGGAAGTTCTTCCCAATTCCATAGTGAGAAACCTGCATATCCGCGTTCAACACGTCGGTCAAGGTTATCCCAATGGTTAAGGATTCGCTTGTCGAAAGCGGGTGATTCGGTGATGTCCAACGATTGAACATCGGCGTTTGTTGCTTGTAAACGAAGCAAATGATATGCACCATACAACAAACCAATATCGCTCAACGAATTGATTTCTATTTGTTTTCCTCCTTCAATGGCGCGGATGCGATAGCTCGATGCAGGAAGCTTGCGCAAATCCTTATCTTTTGTCTTTTTTAAGACAACAGGCACACCTTTCCAAGCTTGTTCCAATTCGGCTTTAGCTATTTGTGCGGTTTCGCTTGTTAGTTTACAAGTTACGGTTGCTTGTGCATCAGTAGCTTGTCTTAACCATAGTCGGCTTCCGTCTTCTGCCAACGCTCCTTGCAATACGCAGAAGCAGAAGAGTGTTAGTAGGAGTCGTTTCATACGTTTTTTTGTTATTAATTTATCTGTCAGCAGGGTATTTTATGCCCCATTCTTTACGCAAATCATCCATTTGTTGCATGATGCGTATTGTTTCTTTGTGAGGCATATAAGGAGATTCTAACCAACCGTTTTCAATGGCTTCGATACTTGCATATACTTGGTATTCGTAGCCTGTAATCTTTGTAGGTGCTTCGTATACGGCTACCTCTTTATAATCGGTGGTTACTACACGAACACGCTCGGGATTGTTTATATTTTCTACGATCAAGTGTCCTTTCTCGCCCGAAATGATACCCATACGGTCGCTCATTACCATGCACGAGCTATGAAGAATGGCTATCTTGCCATCGGCATATTGTAGGGTAATACTATTTTGTCCGTCAACACCTGTTGGAAGCATAGCGCAACAAGAGGTTGTTTTTACGATGTCGGTACCAAATACCATTGCGGCAAAGTTTAGTGCATAAACACCCAAGTCGAGCAACGCACCTCCCGCCAATTCCGGTTTTTGAAGGCGTTCTCTATCTCCAATAGGGTAGCAAAGGTTTGCTGATAATAGTTTGGGAGTACCGATAATACCGCTAGCCAATATCTCGTTGATTGTTTGCGATAGCGGCATGTAGCGTGTCCAAATAGCTTCGGTGATGAAGAGGTTCTTTTCGCGAGCTAAAGCGATTAGCTCTTCGGCTTGCCATGTAGTGGCGGTGAATGCTTTTTCGCACAATACATGTTTGCCAGCGAGCAATGCCATGCGTGCGTGTTCATAGTGGTGTGAGTGTGGCGTAGCAATATATACCAACTCGACATTGTCGTCGGCTAATAACTCTTCGTACGAGCCATAAGCTTTTTGGAAGTTGTATTGTTGTGCCAACGACTTTGCCTTGTTGATATCGCGCGATGCAATGGCATACGCCTCAGCTTGAGGCGTGCCTTGCAACGTGATTGCCATCTTATCGGCTATCCATCCACAGCCGATGATGCCAATTTTGGTTCTTTTTGCCATAGGCTTAGTCATCAAGACCTTCGATGGTGATGATACGGCCTTCTGCATCGTATTCCAATTCACAAACCTTCAAGCTGCGCAAGTGGTTCTTACCACCTGAAGGTACACTGTCGTGATGGAAGAGATACCATTTACCCTTATATTCTACGATTGAGTGGTGAGTAGTCCAACCAACAACAGGAGTAAGGATTACGCCTTGATAAGTGAAAGGACCATAAGGATTGTCACCAATTGCATAGCACAATAGGTGAGAGTCACCTGTAGAGTATGAGAAATAGTACTTACCATTGTATTTATGCATCCAGCTTGCTTCGAAGAAACGATGTGGATCGTCTGCAGATAATGGCTTGCCGTTTTCGTCAACTACTTGGATTGGCTTTGGCTCTTCTGCAAAGTGAAGCATATCATCGCTCAATTTCACCATACGGCTAGGCAATGATGGTTCGTCGCCGTGAGGAAGGTTAGGACTATCAGGTGTGTTGTTCACAGCTGGGTCTTCTACCGGTTTGTTGTCGCGATATGATTGCAATTGACCACCCCAAAGGCCACCGAAGTACATATAGTAGTTGCCATCTTCATCTTTGAAAACGCAGTTGTCGATACTATAGCTACCAGGGATTGGTTCTGGTTGTGGGATGAATGGGCCAGCAGGATTATCTGCGATAGCTACACCGTGATGGAAAATCTCATTACGGTCTTTCATAGGGAAGTACATGTAATATTTACCATCCTTTTCTGCTACGTCGCAATCCCAAAGCTGACGGCCGCGCCATGCGATATCTTCCAAATCGAGCACTTTGCCATGGTCGATAACTTCGCCGTTCATAGGATCATCGGTAGAAAGTACGTGGTAATCTTTCATGATGTACTCATCACCACTATCATTATTTACGTTATTGCATTCCCAGTCGTGTGATGGATAGATATATACTCTGTCATTGTAAACATGTACAGAAGGGTCTGCCATATAATCGGCAGGGAACAAATATCTCTTTACTTTTTTCATGATAATAAAGTGTTAATAGTTAATATTTCGGTTTTTATTTCTTAGCTCTTGCTTCGATTTCCTTGTTAATCTTGTCGATTACGTCATCTTCCAATTCGTACTTAGAGATAATCCACATAGCAAGTAACAAGAGAATAGCAGGGATAACACATACCAACCACAAGATACCTTGTTCAGCAAATGCTGTTTGCTTAGGCAATTCTGCGTTGAAACCAACGATAGCCAATACCAAACCAGGAACAACACCACCAAGTGCCATACCTGCCTTGAAGAAGATACCTGTCAAAGCATTTACGATACCTGCGATACGACGGCCAGAAGTGTATTCGCCATACGATACAACTTCAGGAACCAAGGCCCACATGTAACCTGTAGCTACAATGATACCTGTACTCTTTACGAATTGGGCGATGCAGAGCAAATAGAATTGCTTCAAAGCTTCTACTTGAACAAATACATACATCATGGCCATACCAACGATGGCTGTACCCAGGAAGAGGTAGAACATACCCTTCTT
>JAFYML010000090.1 GCA_017556595.1 Bacteroides sp. | reverse complement strand
TTCAATATTAGCTTCTTGTGTCATATCAATAACAGATTTACCTTGGCGGAATCCAATTGTGTAAACAGGTGTACAACTTTCGTTTACATCAATTTCTACAACCTCGTTTGGTGTGTTCAACGCTGTTTGTAAGTTCTCAATTTCGGCAACGGCAGCTACAAGTTCTGTGTCACGTTCAACCAATCGGGCACGTAAAGCATTCACTTCGTCGTTTATGGCTGCTATTTCCAATGGATCGCACACGGGTACTAACGTCATGTAATGTTCACCATTGCTGTTGCCAAAATGATAGATAATCGAAGTCAACCACTCAAATCGGGCGTTGTTCAAGTTGAAGTTCAATTTGGATTTTGGATAGTCAGCTTGCAAGTCGTACACGATACCAGGTCGCATGCTGATGGTCCATGCTCTGCTTTCGCCTAAATTGAAGTTTAAGTTCAGCCCCATGCGGCTACTTAATGAGTTGCTATCACCTTCGCCCACTTGGTAGTAGTGTAGCCAACCCAATCCCATTTGGGTCTCAATCTCGAAGTGGCGTGGCATACCTTCATAACCAGCAAATAGGTTCATCAAGTTAATGCGACCCAACATGCTTAAATCTGTAGCATCGATAGCAGTTTTGCTACCTGTGGTATTTACATAGCCCAAACCTTGTATGCTAAGACCTAAAACTGGGGTTATTTGCTTGTTGATTTCCAAACCCATTGCAGGTCGCATACTCTTAGTGAATTTGCTATTGGTTATCTTTGCTGTAGAACCTGTAACTAATCCAATTGACCAGTTGTCGGAAAAGTTGGTTCCTTGGAGTGCGATTTGTGCTTGTAGTGACAATGCACCAAGCACAAATGCTGAAAGTAGAATAGTTTTTTTCATACGTCTTTCTATTTTTAGTGAATAGTTTAAGTTGCTTTCACTGATAAAAACAGAAAATAGTATGATTGGTTCACAGAATATAGGAAAAAAGTATGCGTATGGTTATTCAATGGCTTTGAATATAGGTTTGGATTGTTGCACTTCGCGGTCGAATCCATACCAATAGCCTTTTCCCGATGAGGTGGGTAGGAAGCAAAGGCGCATATCTTTGTGGTAGCTGCCATACATCACTTGCCATTCTTCGGGTGGAGTAAGGTGCTTGGTTCTGACCGATTCGGTGGGTTGTTTCTTTAGCGACAAACCGTTCTCTATCCATGCCATTGATACTTCGATGAGGAACGATGGATAATGTTCACGGCAATACTCATAAAGAATCAATCCGCGCTTTTCTAGGCTAAGGGGTTGGTCAATTATATTAATGCGAATGTAGTGTTGCAAGAAGTCTGCCAAGAATTGATTATCGTGTAGCATCAGTTGCTTGAATACTTGTTGCCAAGCTTCGGTGTTGTAATAATTATCGAGTAGGCGCGATAGTTGGCGTGCGGTTTGCAATTGTTCAATGCTTATCTCGCGTGTTTGCAACACTTCGTATGGAGGTAGGGGCGAATAACAGATGCCTAACTCTTCGGCACGTTGACGCATTTCTGTTCCAGGTAGCAATTTCAATAACTCTAATTGTATTTCACCGGCATTGTATTGTGCTAATGTGTGTACATCTTCGAATAATTGCGGCAAGGTGTATAGAGGTAGCCCGGCTATTAAGTCGGCATGCGTCACCATATTGGGAAGTGAACACAGGTATTTCAATCCTTGCAAGGCATTGTTTAGCGTGCCTTTACGCTTGCAAGTTGCCAATACCTCTTCGCGCAGGCTTTGTATGCCAGCTTCCAAATGTAATAACCCTGCAGGTAGGGTAGTTAATGCCTCTTTTAATTCTTCGGTGAGTAAAGCTGGATGAATCTCTAAATGGAAACGCATGTGAGGTGCATATTGGCGAAACATCTCTAACAATGCTTTTGCACGGCGAGTATGGTAGTTGAACGTTCTGTCTAATAGGCGTACATCTTTAATACCGTGCTTGTGTATCAAGTCTAAACGTTGTTTAATCTGTTCCAAAGATAGTGCCCGTACAGGTTTTTCTCCACCACTAACGCAAAACGCACAAGTATTGAAACAACCGCGTGTAGTTTCCAATTGCACAAATGGTTTTCCCCAATTGAAATAGCAACTCTCTTCGGGAGCAGCTAGTTGGTCGAAATGTTGTACAAAAGCTTTGCCATTGTCATGATAATAGCCGAGTTTGTTTAAGTAGCATAAGCCGGCAATCTCTGTCCATTGTTCGGTGTTGCCATAACAATTCAGCCATTGCGCAAAGACTTCTTCGCCTTCGCCACGGAAAACGCATGTTACAAATGGATTCTTGCGTAGAAATGCTTCGTTGTCTCCCAAGAATTCAGGGCCACCAAGTACAATGCAAGTGTGTGGAAGGAGTGCTTTCAAACGAGCGCATATGTGCATTAGTTGCTCGTGATTGAATAGCCACGTAGATGCGGCAATGATAGTCGGCCTTTCGAGATACACCTTTTTTATAATAGGGCCTACTTGCTCGTTGATGGTAGCCGAAACTACGGCCCATTTAAAGTTTGTGTTATCTTTTATTTGTGCATGAAGTGCAGGTAATGCCAACGAAGAGTGTGCATACGAACTATTTAAATCTAACCAAACTATCTTTATCATATCGCCGAACACTATTTACTCCTTAAATTTGATTTGGCAATTATCCAAACTTTCAATGATGGCTAACGATTCAATATGAATACCTGTTTGTCGAAGTGCTTCACCTCCTTTTTGGAATGCCTTTTCAATTAAGAACCCCATACCTACTAGTTCGGCACCTGCTTGTTGTACCAAGTCTATCATTCCTTTACCAGCATTACCATTGGCTAAGAAATCATCAATGAAAAGCACTTTATCGCCTGATTGTAGATAATCTTTGCTAACGCAGATTGTATAAGTTTGGTTCTTGGTAAACGAGAAGACTTCCGTTACCAACATATTTTCCATAGTACTCGGTTTGCGTTTTTTTGCGAATACTACAGGTATCTCTAATAAATAGCCTACCATAATCGCTGGAGCAATACCACTTGCTTCAACGGTTAATATCTTATTGATTTCTGTGCTAGCAAATCGGCGAACAAATTCTACCGCCATTGACTTCATCAAGATAGGGTCCATTTGGTGGTTGATAAAATTGTCCACTTTTAAGATACCTCCGGGAAGACAATGCCCATCTTTCAATATTCGTTCTTTTAATGCTTTCATATATATGATTCAACTTTATCTTGAGCAAAGATACACTTTTTAATTATTTCCCTTTTCTTAATACGATAAAAAAGTGAATTACTACTTGTTAACGTTTAAAGTAAATTGGGATATAAAACAAAAAAGCGAATCAAACGATTCGCTTTTTGCTGGGTGACTGATGGGACTCGAACCCACGACATTCAGAACCACAATCTGACGCTCTAACCAACTGAACTACAGTCACCATGTTAAGTGCATTTCTCAAATGCGGTGCAAAGATAGATAATATCTTTTATACTGCAAATGTTTTTGCACTTTTTTTCGCTCTTTTCTGCATTATAACCCATTCTAGAGGTTATTTGAATAGGCGAGAGGCAAAATCATGAAGCGATTTGCGCCATACTTGCCATTCATGGTCTCCTGGGAATGTAGCAAATGTTACGTCCAATCCCTTATCTTTGAAAATAGCAATTTGTCTTTTTGTAGGTTCAATACGAGGATCTTGTTCGCCTACTGAAATGTAGAATAAATCCAATGCTTTGTTGAACGATTCAGGATTGCTTAACAAACCAGGAATTTCCTTTTCTGCATCGAATGCATTGGCTGATGCAATACCACCAAAGATACCCGAACTGAAGATACCAACCGCACTGAACAATTGTGTGTTTTGCAAGCCGGCATAGAATGATTGACCACCGCCCATTGACAACCCTGCAATAGCTCTGTCGCTTTGCTTGGTAGAAACACGATAGTTTTGTTCAATGTATGGGATAATGTTTTCGGTCATCTCGGCAATGAATGGTTCCATACCTTTACGATTATATCCACCATTGCTAACGTTACCATTCGCAATAACAACAATCATTTCGGTTGCTTTTCCTTCGGCAATCAAATTATCAAGGATTTGTGCTGTACGTCCTTGTGTTGCCCATCCGCGTTGGTCTTCTCCACCACCATGTTGAATATAGAGTACAGGATATTTTTTCTTTTTATTCTTGTCGTAGCTTGCTGGTGTATAGACACAAATAGGTCGCCATGAGTTTGTTACCTTCGAATAGTAATTCTCGGTACGGATTACTCCATGAGGCACAGGTTTGATGTCGTAGAAATCGCAACCAGCTTCGGG
>JAFYML010000089.1 GCA_017556595.1 Bacteroides sp. | reverse complement strand
GTTTGAAAGAATGTGCAAGATTAAAAACACACCTTCTTGTTGTATATATAATAATATGTTCGCGCGCGCGAGGAAACGACCTTTTCAAAGTAACCCAAAAACATGCTTCTAAAATCACGCGCAATTACTGCCAAATTCACGCGTGATTTTCACTAAATTTGCGCGCAATTTCTACAGAAATCACGAACGATTACGGAGGAAATCACGTACAAATTCAGAGGAAATTCCGAACAAATTCGGAAGAAATCACGCGTGATTTCGGAGGTTAGTTTTATTGCTTTTCAAATAATTGAATATCAATGATTTGCAAAACTACCATATAACAATATTGTCTATCTGAAAAGAATGTACTATTTTTGCAAGCATGATTGACCATGGAACCATAGACCGAATAATGGATGCGGCCCAGATTGTGGATGTCGTTTCCGACTTTGTCACGTTACGCAAACGTGGTGTTAACTATGTGGGTCTATGCCCTTTCCATGACGACAAAACACCTTCGTTCTACGTTTCCCCCTCGAAAGGCCTTTGCAAATGCTTTGCTTGTGGAAAGGGAGGTAATGTTGTTCACTTCATCATGGAGCACGAACAACTCTCCTACCCCGAAGCATTGAAATGGTTGGCCAAGAAATACCACATCGAGATTCAAGAGAAGGAACTAACCGACGAACAAAAGTTGGCACAAAGCGAACGCGAAAGTCTGTTTGTTGTCAACCAATGGGCACGCGATTACTTCCAACACACCCTAAAGAACCATGAAGAGGGAAAAAGTGTAGGTATGGCCTACTTGCGTAATCGCGGTTTCCGTGACGACATCATCGAAAAATTCCAATTGGGTTATTGCACCGAAAGCCACGATGCCATGGGCAAAGAGGCTTTGCAAAAAGGATACAAAAAGGAGTTTTTGGTAAAGACTGGACTTTGCTACGAAACCGATGATCATCGCTTACGCGACCGTTTTTGGGGGCGCGTCATCTTCCCCGTACACACACTTTCGGGTAAGGTAGTTGCTTTTGGCGGACGCGTATTGGCTAGTGCAACCAAAGGAGTAAAGGTGAAGTATGTTAACTCGCCCGAATCGGATATTTACAAAAAAAGCAATGAATTATATGGCATCTACTTTGCCAAGCAGGCCATTGTAAAGCAAGACCGTTGCTTCCTTGTTGAAGGCTATACCGACGTTATATCTATGCACCAAAGTGGTGTAGAAAATGTGGTGGCCTCATCGGGTACAGCACTCACACCCGGACAAATCAAGTTGATTCATCGCTTTACCAACAACATGACCATCCTTTACGATGGCGACTCGGCCGGTATCAAGGCCTCACTTCGAGGCATTGACATGCTATTGGAAGAGGGTATGAATATAAAAGTGTGCCTACTGCCCGACGGAGAAGACCCCGACTCATTTGCTCGTCAACATAACGCTACCGAGTTCCAAGCATTCATCAAGGATCATGAAACAGACTTCATTCGTTTCAAGACCAACCTATTGATGGAAGATGCGGGTAAAGACCCTATCAAACGAGCCGAACTGATAGGAAGCATTGTACAAAGCATCTCGGTTATCCCAGAAGCTATTGTACGCGATGTTTATATCAAAGAGTGTGCCCAGTTGTTGCATGTGGAAGACCGTCTATTGGTGAGCGAAGTAGCCAAACGTCGCGAACAACAAGCCGAGAGCAAAGCTGTACAAGCCGAACGCGAACGTCAAAGGGCACAACGCCAAGCGGAGCAACAAGCAATGGATGCCAATGGCGAACCGCTTCCTCCACCACCTACAGAAATGGAAGCAGCCTTGCCCGATGATGAGCTACCACCACCCGTGTTAGGCGATGAATTGGTTGCCGGTAATCAACCATTGCCACCTCCACCAGGCTACTTGCCACATGCAAGTAAAGTTAACGAGGAGTTACTAAAATACGAACGACTTATTCTACGGATGATTATCCGTTATGGCGAACAAGTTTTGTTCCAAGACGATGAACAGCATGATGTTACCGTCATCGGATACATTGATAGCGAATTAAAAAACGATGAGCTAACTTTCAGCACACCGCTACATCAACAAATATTGAATGAAGCCATTGCCCACCAAGCCAACAATGGTTTCAAAGCCGAACGTTATTTCTTAATGCATGAGAATCCAACCGTCAGCCAGTTTGCCGGCAACTTGATTAGCGAGCGCTACCAACTGAGCAAATACCATTCGAAAGGTCAGAAAATCATTGGCGACGAAGAACGTTTAGGCGAGTTGATTCCTCACCTTGTCATCAACTATAAGTATGCCATTGTTGGAGAGGAACTAAAAAAGATGCTGCAACAATTGCAAGACCCATCCATCACCAACGATGCCGAGAAGTGTAACGACTTGATGAATAGATACAGCGAATTGCGCCAAACACAAAACCTAATGGCTAAGCATTTGGGCGACCGCGTAGTAATCAAGGTGTAAGAAACAAATTCTTTAGAACGAAACGCTTGATTGGTGCTGAATGAGGTTCATAAATTCCTCACGTGTTTTAGCTTGATTGAAGGCTCCTGTAAAATCGGAAGTTGTAGTAATGGAATTTTGTTTTTCCACTCCCCTCATCTGCATACACATATGCTTGGCTTCAACCACTACCATCACACCTAATGGGTTCAATGTTTCTTGAATACACTCTTTAATTTGAGAAGTCATGCGCTCTTGCACTTGCAAGCGATGCGAAAAGATATCTACTACACGAGCAATCTTGCTCAATCCTGTAATGTATCCGTTTGGAATATAAGCTACGTGAACTTTGCCATAGAAAGGCAACATGTGGTGTTCGCACAACGAAAAGAAATCAATATCTTTCACAATCACCATTTGGCTATAATCTTCCTTGAACTTAGCCGATTGCAACACTTCGCGCGGATCCATAGAATAACCTTTTGTCAGCGTCAACATGGCTTTAGCCACACGTTCAGGTGTTTTCAACAATCCTTCTCTCGAAGGGTCTTCACCCAATAGGGTAAGAATACGTTGGTAGTGTTCTTGCAACTCGCCCAATGCAGGCGACGATATTTCTTCTTTTCCTAACATAAAATCTATAGGGGAATATTGATATAGTCTTTAACGATAGAGAACTCCTTGAATTTACCGGTAGCTTTTATTTGGCGCATCATAGCATCAGCCTCTTCAATGCTACGAAAATCACCTACACGACACAACCATCTTGGTGGATTGAAAGAGGTGTATATTGGCAAATCCGGGAAAGTTTGCTTAATATCGTCCGAGACTTTTTGTGCTTCGTTCTTGGCTTGACGGGTATTGTTACCAGCATAGAGTTGGATGCGATAGCCTGCACTTTTAAGCACACGACGTTCACCGGCACCTGGGATATATGTTGAGCCCAACAATGCTGTGATGCGCGAGTCTTGGTGAATGGTAACCTTACCTTGACCAGGGTTTGATTGTTGCAAACTACTCACAATATTATCTTGAGCATTAACGCCCAACGAGAGTGCTACACAAGCAAACAAGAATAAAGCAAATCTTTTCATAAATGAATGGATAATATAAAAGGAGATAAAGAGCCGCATAGCTCTTTACCTCCCTAATATGTTTCTAATTAGTTGAAAGCGTCGATAATGCCCTTGAAGTCAGAAACACTCAAAGCAGCACCACCAATCAAACCACCATCAACGTCAGGATTAGCGAACAATTCCTTAGCATTTGAAGGCTTGCAGCTACCACCATAAAGGATAGAGCAGTTTTCTGCAACTTCATTACCATATTTGTTTGCAACCAATGAACGGATGAATGCGTGGATTTCTTGAGCTTGCTCAGGAGTAGCAGTCTTACCTGTACCGATAGCCCAAACTGGTTCGTAAGCCAAAACAATCTTACCGAAGTCTTCTGCAGAAAGAGAGAATACAGATTCCATTTGAGCAGCAACTACTTCGTTTTGCTTGTTAGCTTCGCGTTCTTCCAACACTTCACCAATACAGAAGATAGGAGTCAAACCGTTAGCCAAAGCCAACTTCACCTTTTCATCAAGGATTTCTACTGTTTCGCCATAGTAAGCACGACGTTCAGAGTGACCCAAGATAACATATTTTGCACCTGTTGAAGCAACCATAGCAGCTGACACTTCACCAGTGTAAGCACCAGATACCTTGTCTGCGCAGTTTTCTGCACCGACACCAATCTTAGCAGCATCTACCAATGGAGTAACCGATGCCAAGTGGATGAAAGGAGTACAGATGATAACGTCGCAATTAGGAGTTTCGTTAGCCAATGCTTCGTTTAGTTCTTTTGCCAATTCAATACCTTCTTGAAGGGTCTTGTTCATTTTCCAGTTTCCTGCAACAATGTTTTTTCTCATTTTCTTTATTATTTTAAAGGGTTAATATATTGTTCGTTTTGTCTTTCTTCTTAACCATATCGTTTCGGCCAGCAAAATTAGTGATAATGGAAGGAAATACCAAAAAAAAGCCCATCCCACTATGTGGAATTTGTTAATTTCTTGCAATTGTCCCAATGGAATCTCCTCTAAACGGCCGGTCAAGTGGTATTCAGTAGGAATATTATCGTTACTCCATTTGCCCATAATCGTTCCATTCTTTATCAGCAACAAACCCGGATTGGAACGTATCACGGTTTTCAATTCGGTATCATCTACTATGCAGAAGGGATAATCGGCACCTGTCCAGTCGCGCCACTCTTCTATCTCTTGTTGCGACGATGAAGTAAGGGCATAAAAACCATAACCATTGTCCGTTGCATAATCGTATAGCTCGTTAATCAAATCAATATGTTTGTCATCAGTTTGTTCTATGCGGTGTGCTACCAACAAGAAGTTGTATCCTTCGTCTTCTAGAATATTGTAGGTAATATCTTCACCTGTTTCAAGTTCGGTAACCCAAAAATCATTGATAGTGGGCATAGTACCATCTTCTGGCAATTCCATTGCTTGCAAGATATTAGTTCCCACCTTATAAGGTCTGAAATCAAGGATTGGTAAATTCTTTAAGCAATAGAATGACAAGAATAACACATAAATGATGGTGAACATCGATACCAACCAAGCCGATTTGCGTGAAAAGAATGGGATTATCAACCTTCTGCGCCAAAACACCAAGATGGTCATGAGCAACAGAATCAAGTTTTTACCAAATGTTTGCCAATTGGTCAGCACCCAAGCATCGCCAAAGCATCCACAATCGTGTACCGGATTGGCAATAGCCAAGTAGAAGGTTAAAGGAGTCATACATACCATCAGCAACAGAGCCGTATATGTGGCAATCCCTCTACGAATGCCAAACAACAGATAAGCACCCACTACAAATTCGATAGCCGAAAGCGCAATGGCAAAAAACATCAAAAGGAACGAAGGCACCCAATCGGCCATACCGAACGCTTGAGCATAATCTCCCAACTTATAGTAGAAGCCCAATGAATCGACAGCCTTCACGAAACCCGAGAAGATAAACATTGCCGCCAACAGAAAACGGCAGATGTTTGTCGCATACTTATTGATGAGGTATATGTTACGAATATTGATGTTCACGGCACACTTAACTAAATGCAACGCAAAACTTGTCCAACACGAAGAATTGATCTAGTGGTAATGCCATTCAACTTGCAAAGTTGCGACACTGATACACCTTGTCGTGCAGCAATTTTACTCAACGTATCGCCTTTGCGCACCTTATAGTAGATATCTCCACCCGATGGTGTCTTGGTTTGTTTCTTACGATAGGTATAAGTATCGGCCAAGATGTCTTGCTTCTCAAAGTCGAACATCTTCGCTGGGTCGAGAGCTACACCCAAGAAACGGGTTTCGAAGTGCAAGTGCGAACCAGTTGAGCGGCCTGTATTACCACCCAAGCCAATAGGTTCACCAGCTTTTACCAATTGTTCTTCTTTTACAAGTTGCTTTGAAAGGTGTCCATACACGGTTTCCAAACCATTGTCGTGACGAATAACGATATACTTACCATATCCACGACGACGGCCTTGGTCTTTAACTATACGTACTTTGCCACTGAATGCCGAACGGATGGTATCACCGATATATACCTTTACATCCAAGCCATTGTGCACACGACGACGACGCGGACGATAACCAAAAACATCGGTAATACGTGTATTGGTTGTTGGCATAGCAAAATCGGTCAAGTCGAACACGCAACTATCGGGCATTACAACGTTTCCATATGAGTTTACACTCGCATTTGTCCAGTTAGGATAGATATCATCTGCAGGGAAAAGGGATTGTTCTGCACGAATATACTTTGTCAACGCCAACGAATCGACCGCTTTCAGTTTTACATCAATCGGGGCTTGGCGTGCAAGCAAATCTTGCGCCGAAATTTCGGCACAAACGAACAAAGAAATAAGCGATAAAGAAAGGTATTTTATCCAGTTAGTCATCATAATATTCCAAAAATCCCCCAAAGATACGCTTTCTTATTGATATAGAACGACTTTCGTTAACTATTTTTCTTTTTTATTCGTTTTTATTCTCTAAACAAACATCCACAATTGTTTGTTTTCCAACGGTTTGAAATAAAACATGTTGTACAACATATTTTAGTGATAAGCAGTTAGCGAT
>JAFYML010000088.1 GCA_017556595.1 Bacteroides sp. | reverse complement strand
GGCGTGTATCTTGTTCCTGTTTTGGAGCATCACGCACTTGGTGCGCAAACTGGTGGTGAAGAACGAAGAGACCATAGGCTTGGGCAAGATGGTGACGATAATGGGTAGCGGATTGGTAGGCGCATTGGCCTATACATTTAGCGATACGTTCTGGTTCTCGGCCGTCGAGGGTGAGGTGTATGCCTTCTCCAGTTTGTTTACGGCAGTGGTGTTCTGGCTTATACTGAAGTGGGAGGATGTGGCTGACGAGCCGCATAGCGACCGCTGGCTTATCTTGATTGCCTACCTCACCGGTTTGAGTATCGGTGTTCACTTGCTGAACTTGCTTTGCTTGCCGGCCATTGTGTTGGTGTACTACTTTAAGAAGGTGCCCAATGCTAATGCCAAGGGGTCGCTCATGGCGTTGGCGGTAAGTGCTGTGCTGGTGGCAGTGGTGCTTTATGGCATTGTGCCGGGCATTGTGAAGGTGGCCGGATGGGTGGAATTGCTTTGTGTGAACACATTGGGATTGCCCTTCAACACAGGTGTGTTACTCTATATCGTGCTTTTGGCGGCTGCCCTTATCTGGGGGGTATATGAGAGCCAACAGGAGAAGAGCAAGTTGCGCATGGCCATCTCGTTTATCGTGGGCATTGCTATGCTGGGTATTCCGTTCTACGGACATGGCACTACGGCTGTTGTCATCGGTATGGTGGTGATTGCATTGTTGTGGGTGTACCTGAATCCGAAGAATCAAGAGAAGATGAAGGAGGCATGGCGCATATCGGCACGCACGCTGAACACTACATTGCTGTGCACACTGCTCATTGTGATTGGCTATTCAAGCTATGCGCTTATCGTGATACGCTCTATGGCTAATACGCCAATGGATCAAAACTCGCCCGAAGATATCTTTACGTTGGGCGAATACTTGGGACGCGAACAGTATGGTACACGACCGCTATTCTATGGCCCTGCATACACTTCGGAGGTGGCTCTCGATGTGAAAAACGGTTATTGCGAACCACGCAAGAAAACACCGATGAAATGGGTGCGCGAGGGTGATAAATATGTAGAATCGCCTCTTCGCATAGAATATGAGTATGCACAAAACATGTTCTTCCCACGTATGTATAGCTCGGCGGGCTCGCATCCGCAACTATACGAAAACTGGATGGAGATTAAGGGCCGTCAGGTGCCCTACGATAAGTGTGGCGAGATAGTGATGGTGAAGATGCCTACGCAATGGGAAAACATTAAGTTCTTCTTTACTTATCAACTGAACTGGATGTATTGGCGATACTTTATGTGGAACTTCGTAGGAAGACAAAACGATATTCAAGGTTCGGGCGAAATTGAACATGGTAACTGGATTACGGGTATCGACTTCATTGATAACTTGCTCGTGGGTAACCAAGAGTTGCTACCTACCGAACTGAAGGAGAACAAGGGTCGAAATGTGTACTACGGATTGCCGTTGTTGCTCGGATTGCTCGGCTTGTTGTGGCAAGCTTATCGCGGACAACGCGGCATACAACAGTTCTGGGTGGTGTTCTTCCTCTTCTTTATGACGGGTATTGCCATTGTGCTATACTTGAATCAAACACCGGCTCAACCGCGCGAACGCGACTATGCTTATGCCGGTTCGTTCTATGCTTTTGCTATCTGGATTGGTATGGGTGTGGCAGGATTGGTGCAATTGCTGAAGCATTATGCTAAGTTGCCAGAGAAGGTGGCGGCACCGGTGGCTACCATTATCTGCGTGCTTATTCCGATACAAATGGCGGCACAAAACTGGGACGACCACGACCGTAGCGGACGCTATGTGGCACGCGACTTCGGACAAAACTACCTGATGTCGTTGCAAGAGAGTGGCAACCCGATTATCTTTACCAACGGTGATAACGATACCTTCCCATTGTGGTACAACCAGGATGTAGAGGGATTCCGCCCCGATACGCGCACTTGTAACCTATCGTACTTGCAAACCGACTGGTACATCGACCAAATGAAACGACCAGCGCACGAATCGCCTGCATTGCCTATCACATGGGATCATAGCGAGTACGACGAGTGGGTGAACGACTATGTACAAGTGGTGCCCGAATACGAAGAGAGCATCAAGAATATCTATAAGGAGGCCGAAAAACAGGCGTTGGATGGCAAGCCAGAGGTGTTGGTGAATGTACAGAAGGAGTTTGGCGAAAATCCATTCGAAATACAAAATATCTTGAACCATTGGGTGAGAAATGCAAAGGATAGCGAATTGAAGGTGATTCCTACTGATACCATCTACATGAAGGTAGATAAGGAGGCGGTGCGCAGAAGTGGTATGTATATGCCAAGCGACTCAATTCCCGACTATGTATATATCTCGCTCAAGGGTAAGCGTGTGCTCTATAAGAGCGAGCTGATGATGCTGGAACTCCTGGCCAATACAAACTGGGAACGTCCGCTTTACATTGCCGTGAGTGTGGGTGAAGACAATCAATTGGGCATGGCGAAGAACTTTGTGCAAGAGGGATTGGCCTACCGCTTCACACCATTCGAACTTAGCTCGAAGAACAATATCTTCGTGGATACCGAAAAGAGTTACGACAACTTGATGCATAAGTTTAAGTTTGGTGGCATAGACAAGCCGGGTGTTTACCTCGACGAGAATGTGTTGCGCATGTGCTACACGCATCGACGCATCTATGTTCAGCTGGCCGAACAACTGATGAGAGAAGGCAAGCGCGACAAGGCAAAAGAGGTGCTCGACTATGTAGAGAAGATGATTCCTGCCTATAACGTGCCGTACGATTGGGATAACTACGCTATGCAAATGGCCGAACTATACTATAGACTAGGCGAAAAGGAGAAGGCTGATAGCATTATGAAGGCGTTGGCCGACAAGGCAGTCGAGTACATCACTTGGTACTTGAGCCTAGACGAGCAACACTTCTACATTTCGCAATACGATTTGATAGAGTATCACTTGCCGT
>JAFYML010000087.1 GCA_017556595.1 Bacteroides sp. | reverse complement strand
TATCAGCCGTGTTCACCTTCACCGCAAATTGAAAGAATTGACCAACCAATCGACACGCGACTTTATCCGCAACATGCGCTTGCAAGCCGCAGCCAAGCTATTGGCCGAAAAGCGACATAGCGTTGCCGAAGTAGCTAGTTTAACTGGATTTGCGAACGTTACCTACTTTACTTCAGCATTCAAGGATTTATACGGAGTGCCGCCTACTGTCTATATGGAGCAACATACTTCGACAGAACAAGAGGCATAGAAGTTACCTATAAAAAACATTAAACCTTCTTGCCCAAAAGGTTAAACCTAATAAGCAAGAAGGTTTAATGTTTTTAGGCAAAAGGTTTAACCCTTTTTCGCCTCAATTAAAGCACTGATTTACTTCCTGTTAGAATTAATCATTCTGCATTATTTATTCTTCTTATTGAATTCATCGAGTTGCTTGAAACAATGACGATTGATAATTTCTTGCAAGGTACGGTCGTGATTGTTTCTGATGTAACAATCGTGATCTAAGAACATCAATTCACCATTTTCGGCAGTGTAAGGTTGCCAAGCAGGAAGTCCTTCCACATTAGGGTCACCTGTGTGAGCAAATTGCGCCCAAGAACGGCTCATTACATCGGCTAAGCGTTGGTCAGCTTCAGTAACTTCGGGCAATTCGCGTGGGCTCAAAGAAAGGGTATTGAAGCAAAAATTCAACTCGTTACCATGAACAGAGCCTTTTGATACGGGCGAACGCCACATAAACATATAAGCATAAGTAGGTGCTTCACGCTTACCACCAATAGCATCGGTTGTAATCAATGTCTTAGGACGGAACAACCAATCGATGCTCAACAAATCTTGAGGTGTATAATCGGGATAAGCCTCACCAAAGGCCTTGATGTAAGCATCGGTTTCATCACCGAATGTCTTCAACAATGCTTCACGAGCCTCTTCTTGTGTCATAGGTTGATTGTAAACCAAACGTTGTAACTCGTTAAAGGTAGTTCCCATGACAAGTGGAATATTAGATGAAATCTCGGCAAATGTTGGTTGGAAAGGTTGTTGCAACAAGGTTTCACCATCTGGTGTAGGGCCAAATCCCCACATCATAGGCGTACCCGGACGACGCGTCCCAATGCTTGCAGCCAAAGCGCGTTGACCAGCATCATATAGTTCTTGGTAAGAAACATCTTTTATCTTATCAATTTCTTCCACACCGATACCTAATTCATCAAGCACTGCTTTACCCAATGTTTGAGTCATTTCGCGTGTATTAACATTCAAAATGGTACCGCTCATTATAATAGCCTTATGGAACAAACCTTTAGCAGCAGGCATACACATCAATGTTCCCACTTTACCACCGCCACCCGATTCACCAAAAACTGTTACATTGTTAGGGTCGCCACCAAACTGACTAATATTCTTCTTAATCCATTCCAAAGCAGCTACCACATCGAGCATACCCACGTTACCCGATTGTTTATACTTGTCCGAGCAAGCCGACAAATCAAGGAAACCAAGAATATTCAAGCGATGATTGATACTAACCGATACTACATCGTTCTTTGCCAATCCCCATCCAGGATTCCATGCAGATGTACCCGAATCGAAACCACCCCCATGAAGCCATAGCATTACCGGTTTCTTGGCATTACAATCGGTAGTCCACACATTCAACACGCATGAGTTTTCAGACATTTCATCCTCACTCAATTGGCGGCCACCAGTGTTTTGCATCGCTTGAGGTCCCCATTGATCGCACACACGCACTGTATCCCATTTATCGACAGGCATTGGCGGCATAAAACGTTCAACTTTAGCATACGGAATACCCAAGAATGCCATTGTTCCCTCTTGTTCAATACCTTTCACTTTTCCCGATTCAATAGTAACTACCATCGGATCTTCTTTTTGTC
>JAFYML010000086.1 GCA_017556595.1 Bacteroides sp. | reverse complement strand
GCTCCAGAAGATATCGAATACTACATGTGTGGTCCTGGCCCAATGTCAAAGGCCGTAGTTGCCATGCTTACAGACCTCGGTGTAGAAGAATCTTCTATCATGTACGATAACTTCGGTGGATAATCCATCTGGTTACAATAATCAAGAAAGCCCTTGCAAGCGTTTTGCAAGGGCTTTCTTATTATATACTCGCATGATATTGCTACAAGCCCACATCTTAGCAACTATTTGCCCCGAGCACAGCACCGCTATGCTGTGGGCTTATAACTGATTTGCTGTGTGGTTGTGGCGATTTGCTGATAATTTATTATCTTTGTACTTTCAAAAGTAAGATGTATATGCAACAATATTTGCAAAATTTGAAGATCGAGCGTTTGAACGCTATGCAGGAGGCGATGTTAGAGGCCTATCCGCAAGGAAAGGATGTGGTGTTGCTATCGCCTACAGGTTCGGGCAAGACGTTGGCCTATCTACTTCCGTTGATAAAATCTTTAAAGGAGGGGGTAGATGGTGTGCAAGCGGTGGTGTTGGTGCCTTCGCGCGAATTGGCTTTGCAAACAGAAGGTGTGTTCAAACAAATAGGTACATCGTTCAAGGCGATGAGTTGTTATGGCGGTCGTCCTGCTATGGACGAGCATCGCACGATGAAGAGCCTTCATCCGTCGGTAATTATCGCCACTCCCGGACGTATGAACGACCACCTTCGTAAACAAAATTTCGATGCAAGGCTGGTTGGCACGTTGGTGATAGATGAGTTTGATAAGTGCTTGGAGTTGGGATTTCAAGAAGAAATGGATGAGGTTATTTCTCAATTGCCTTCGTTGAAAAAACGGGTGTTGCTATCGGCTACCGATGCCGATGAGATACCTCAATTTGTATCGTTGGATAGTAGGCCGCTGAAATTAGACTTCTTGGAAAATAATTTTTCCCTTAACTCGCGTTTAAATTTGCAAGTTGTGCAATCGCCGCAAAAGGATAAGTTGGAGACGCTTTACAATTTGTTGTGTACGCTAGGCAATGCTTCTACATTGGTGTTTGTGAATTATCGCGAAAGTGTGGATAGGGTAGTAGCTTACTTGAAGGAAAAGCGATTTCCATGCGACGCATTCCATGGAGGGATGGAACAAATTCGGCGCGAGCGCGCATTGTATAAGTTCCGCAATGGCAGTTGTCCGGTGCTTGTATCGACCGATTTGGCTGCTCGCGGCCTTGATATATCGGGCGTTGAGCATGTGATACATTATCATCTTCCTATCAACGAAGAGGCTTTTACGCATCGCAATGGGCGTACGGCTCGTTGGGAAGCAAGTGGTACGGCCTATCTGTTGCTACATTCCGAGGAAACAATTCCCGAATATCTTTCGCAAGAGGTGGAAACATACACTTTGCCTACCTCTATTCCTAAGCCGCCTAAATCGAAATGGGCCACCTTATATATAGGTAAAGGGAAGCGCGACAAGTTGAACAAAATAGATATTGTTGGTTTTTTATATAAAAAAGGTGGATTGGCTCGCGAGGAAGTGGGGCAGGTAGATGTGAAGGAACATTATGCTTTTGTTGCTGTTCGTCGCGGGAAAATGAAACAATTGCTCACTTTGATACAAGGAGAGAAAATAAAAGGCATTAAAACCATTATTGAAGAAGCTAAATAACAATATTCTTACGTTTTGATATTACAAAATGGTGTTGTTTTTCGGTTAGAAATAATAAAAAGTAAACCAAAAACAATATTTTTGCGTAATTTTATAAGGAAAAGTTTGCTGTAAGGAAAATATTGTGTAATTTCGCCCTCTCAAAACAGAAAACGAACTAATGTATAACTAAAATAACAAACAAATGAAGAAGCATAATTTTAATGCAGGACCCTCTATCTTACCTCGTGAGGTTATCGAAAAAACAGCACAAGCCATACTCGATTTTAATGGTTCGGGCCTTTCGTTGATGGAAATTAGTCACCGCGCAAAAGATTTTCAACCTGTTTTAGACGAAGCAGTAGCCTTGTTCAAAGAATTGCTTAATATTCCTGAAGGCTATTCCGTACTCTTCTTGGGTGGTGGTGCAAGCTTGGAGTTCTGTATGATTCCTTATAACTTCTTGGAAAAGAAAGCAGCATACTTGAATACTGGTGTGTGGGCAAAGAAAGCCATGAAAGAGGCAAAGGGCTTTGGCGAAGTTGTAGAAGTTGCGTCATCTGCCGAAGCTACTTACAGCTACATTCCAAAGAATTATGAAGTTCCTGCCGATGTAGATTACTTCCACGTTACAACTAACAATACTATCTATGGTACTGAATTGAAGGGCGATTTGGACGTAAACGTTCCTATGATTGCCGATATGTCATCAGACATCTTCTCACGTCCTATCGATGTATCAAAATATATCTGTATCTATGGTGGTGCACAAAAGAACTTGGCACCTGCCGGCGTTACTTTCGTTATTGTGAAGGATGAAGCTTTGGGTAAAGTATCACGCTATATCCCAACTATGCTCAACTATCAAACTCACATCGATGGTGGCTCAATGTTCAACACTCCTCCTGTAGTGCCTATCTATGCAGCATTGCAAACATTGCGTTGGATTAAGGCCGAAGGTGGTGTAGCAGAAATGGAACGTCGTGCTATCGAACGTGCAGAAATGCTTTACAATGAAATCGACCGCAACAAAATGTTCGTAGGTACTGTAACCGATAAAGAAGACCGTTCACGCATGAACATCTGCTTCGTAATGGCGCCAGAATACAAAGATTTGGAAGCCGACTTCATGAAGTTTGCTACCGAACGCGGTATGGTTGGTATCAAGGGTCACCGTTC
>JAFYML010000085.1 GCA_017556595.1 Bacteroides sp. | reverse complement strand
TGCTACTTTTTGCTACATCGTGTAGTAGCAAAGTAGAAACACCTATCGTATGCAATACCTTGCCACCTATCTTCCCCGATTATATCGGAGTTACGATACCGGCCGAGATAGCACCGATGAATTTCGATATAGCACAAGGTATAGATTACCAACGCGTTGATGTAGTAATAAAAGGTGGGAAAAAAGGGGAACTACACGTCAATGCCAAACGAGTAAACTTCCCCATAAAGCAATGGCGTAAATTGCTACAAGAAAACCTTGGCGATTCATTGCAAATTTTAGTAAGCATCAAGCAAGGCGATAATTGGAAACAATATCAACCATTCAGCATGTACATAAGCCCCTATGCCATTGACTATGGCATTGTATATCGCAAAATCGCACCAGGATACGAACTATACAACAAGATGGGAATATACGAGCGCAACCTATCTACTTTTGAAGAAAGAGCATTACTCGAAAACACCTTGCTTCCAAACATGTGTGTAAATTGTCACTCGTTCAATCAAACCAATCCTACCAACTTAAGTTTACACATTCGCGGTGAAAAAGGTGGTACATTGATGCGTCACGACAAGCAAGAAGAGATACTCGACACGAAAACGCCTACTACTTTATCGGCATGCGTATATCCCTATTGGCATCCATCAGGCAAATACATTGCCTATTCAACCAATCTTACTGCACAATCGTTTCATGCCGCGAGCAACAAACGTATAGAGGTGTTCGATTCAGAGTCGGATGTATTAGTGTATCATCCAGAAACACACCAACTCATCACCTCGCCCTTATTGCAAAAGAAAGAAGCTTTTGAAACGTTTCCTGCTTTCTCTCCCGATGGCAAAACGCTTTACTTCTGTTCGTCGAAAAGTCAAAACGTACCAGAGGATTTCCAAGCTATCAAATATAGCTTGTGTTCAATACCCTTTTCGGAAGAAGAAGGTACGTTCGGCGCACGTATAGATACACTAATCAGCGCAGAGGATACATACAAGAGTGTTGCCTTTCCACGACCATCATACGATGGAAAATACTTAATGTACACACTATCCGATTATGGCACCTTCCCCATTTGGCATAAAGAGGCCGATCTTTGGTTAATGAACCTTGCCGATGGCACTACACACCCAATCGCCGAAGTAAATAGTAACGACACGGAAAGTTTTCATAATTGGAGTAGTAATTCGCATTGGTTTCTCTTCAGTAGCCGACGAGATGACGGATTATATACACGCATCTATTTGGCGTCAATCGACGATGAGGGACGCATCAGCAAACCATTTCTTTTGCCGCAAAAGTACCCTTGGGAATACTATGACGAGCTACTATACTCCTATAATGTACCCGATTTCGTAAATCAGCCTATCAATCTACATCCGCAAAAACTAGAGCGAGAAGTTATGTCGGAAAAGCGAAGAAATGTAACGATACGATAGCGCTTCTACGATTATTATCCGCAAAAGCGAGGAAAGAATGTTTTTTTTCACTATTTTTGCGCAAATTTTAGCAAACTATTATCATGGAGAATATCCAAATTAAAGACAAGAAATTTGCAATCTCTATCACAGAAGAACAAATCTTAAAAGAGGTTGATCGAGTTGCAGAAGAGATTAACCGCGACTTAAAAGACAAAAATCCATTGTTCCTGAGCGTATTGAATGGTTCATTCATGTTCACCGCCGACTTGATGAAGCGCATCACTATCCCATGCGAAATTTCATTTGTTAAGTTGGCATCCTATCAAGGAATCTCATCAACAGGTAAGATTACCGAAGTTATCGGGGTGAACGAAGACATCAGCGGACGATGCGTGGTTATTGTAGAAGATATTGTTGACACTGGTCTTACTATGCAACGATTGCTCGAAACATTAGGTACACGCAATCCCCAAGAGATTCATATAGCTTCTTTGTTGGTAAAACCAGAGAAGTTGCAAGTACCATTGAACATCAAATATGCGGCAATGAACATTCCCAACGATTTTATCGTAGGATACGGACTTGACTACGATGGTTTGGGACGCAATTATAAAGATATCTATACTGTAATAAACGAATAATATTTTAAAAACGACATGCTAAACATTGTAATTTTTGGTGCTCCCGGCTCAGGTAAGGGAACACAAAGTGAACGAATTGTTGCCAAGTACGGCATCAACCACATCTCAACCGGCGACGTACTTCGTGCCGAAATCAAGAACAACACCGAATTGGGTAAGATTGCAAAAGGATACATCGACCAAGGTCAATTGATTCCTGATGAATTGATTATTGACATTCTCGCAAAGACATTGGATAGCTTCGAAGATAGCAAAGGTGTTATCTTTGATGGTTTTCCAAGAACAATCCCACAAGCAGAAGCTTTGAAGAAGGTACTTGCTGAACGTGGACAAAGCGTAAGCATTATGCTCGACCTTGATGTGCCCGAAGATGAATTGATGACACGTCTCATCAAGCGCGGACAAGAAAGCGGACGTGCTGATGACAACGAGGAAACAATCAAGAAACGCCTTGTGGTATATCATAGCCAAACTGCTCCGCTCATCGATTGGTATAAAGCAGAAGGACAATATTGCCACATCAATGGTTTAGGAACCATGGAAGGCATATTTGAAGAAATATGCAAAGCTATCGGGTAAGCTAATATACCTTAATAAACATTTAACTCAAAGAAGACTATGGCTGAATCGAATTTCGTTGATTATGTAAAAATCTATTGCCGTTCAGGAAAGGGCGGAAGAGGCTCAACACACATGCGTCGAGCCAAGTATGTCCCCAATGGTGGGCCGGATGGCGGTGATGGCGGACGAGGAGGCCATATCATTTTACGAGGTAATCGTAACTATTGGACATTATTACACTTGCGCTATGATCGACACATCTTGGCCGGTCATGGCGAAAGTGGTTCAAAGAATAGAAGCTTTGGTAAAGACGGACAAGACAAGGTGATTGAAGTACCTTGTGGTACGGTAGTATATAACGCAGAAACTGGCGAATATATTTGCGATGTTACCGAACATGGCCAAGAGGTTGTTTTATTGAAAGGTGGACGAGGCGGATTAGGTAATTGGCACTTCAAAACTGCTACCCGCCAAGCACCACGATTTGCTCAACCTGGCGAGCCAATGCAAGAGTTGACCGTAATCATGGAATTAAAACTACTTGCCGATGTAGGTTTGGTAGGCTTCCCCAATGCTGGTAAATCAACACTTCTCTCGGCCGTATCTTCTGCTAAGCCAAAGATTGCCAACTATCCGTTTACTACCATGGAGCCAATGCTCGGCATTGTTTCGTATCGCGATGGAAAATCGTTCGTAATGGCGGATATCCCTGGTATTATCGAAGGAGCAAGTGCCGGTAAAGGTTTAGGTTTGCGCTTCCTACGTCACATTGAGCGCAACTCGTTACTACTCTTCATGGTGCCGGCCGATAGCGACGATATTCGTAAAGAGTACGAGATTTTATTGAACGAACTCAAAACGTTCAATCCCGAAATGCTTGATAAGCAACGTGTATTGGCCATAACCAAGAGCGATATGCTCGACCAAGAACTGATGGACGAGATTGAGCCAACCCTCCCCGAAGGTATTCCACACGTGTTTATATCATCCATCTCTGGCCTAGGTATCAATGTATTGAAAGATATTCTATGGCAAGAACTGAACAAAGAAAGCAACAAGATTGAAGGCAAGATAGAAAGCATTGCTCATCGTCCAAAAGACCTCAGCCATTTACAACAAGAGTTGGCCGACGAAGGTGAAGATGAAGACTTCGACTTTGAATACATTGACGAAGATGACGACATCGAAGACTTGGAAGACTTTGAGTACGAAGAGGATTGGGATGAATAATTATTTCCATGATATTCCATAACCTCCATACAAAAGTAACCGCATTCAGCACCACCCGAAATGGTGGTGTGAGTAAAGGAGATTACGCCTCCATGAATTGTACACCTTATACGGGTGATGATATAGAAGCCGTGCAACGCAATCAACAATTGCTTTGCGCGGCTTTACATATAGAAAAGGAACAACTGATTATTCCTTATCAAACGCATAGTGTGAATGCGTTAGTCATAGATAAGGAGTTCCTACAAAAAAACGCGGAAAAGCAAAATGAACTACTTCAAAACATCGATGCGTTGATTACAAAAGAGAAAGGCATTTGTCTTTGTGTATCGACGGCCGATTGTGTACCCATTCTTCTTTACGACAAGAAGCAACAAGTTATTGCGGCCATTCATGCGGGTTGGCGTGGTTCGGTAAACGGTATTGTCCGAAAAACATTAGAGCAGATGAACCGCCTATACAACACGCAAGGTGAAGACATTTATGCCGCGATAGGGCCAAGTATCGGATTCGATGCATTCGAAGTGGGCGATGAAGTATATGACGCATTCAAGCAAAACAATTTCCCACTGGAGTATATCAGCGGATGGAAACCTGAAACTCATAAATGGCACATCGACCTCCCGATGGCCAATTCCGTCCAGTTGATAGACTTTGGTGTTCCTACAGAACAGATAGTCCTTTGCGACATCTGCACGTTTACTCGTTACGAAGAGTTTTTCTCAGCCCGTCGTCTCGGTATAAAATCGGGACGTATCCTTTCGGGCATCTTCATGAAAAACGATTAATCACCAAAAAACAACTTTTTATTCAGCATCTGAAACTAATTTCCAACTTTTATGTCTAACGAAGAAAAAAGAGCAATAAAAGCAATGGAAAGAGAAAAAGAACAAGAGTACCTTGCCCTCATAGAGGAGAACAAGCGCATTATATATAAGGTGTGCTACCTCTATGCGGCAGACGAGGAAGAGATGAAAGACCTACGCCAAGAGGTGCTCATCAATCTATGGAAAGGTTATCCACAATTCAAAGGAACCGCTCAACTATCCACATGGATTTATCGGGTAAGTTTGAACACTTGCATCACCTTTTGCAAGAAACTTCGCAACAAGGAAGAGTCATTACCCATCGAATCGTTACTTGCCGGAGATGTTATTGACGACAATAGCAAAACCGAACATCTGCGCGAAATGTACCGACTTATCTATCAACTGAATCGTATGGAAAAGGCTATCATCTTAATGTGGCTCGACGAACGAAGCTATGAAGAGATAGCCGAAGTTTGCGGTATGCCACGCAACACGATAGCCACCAAGTTGAGACGTATTAAAGAGAAACTAACTAAACTTGCTAACGAATAACTAAAAAAGGAGGAAACTATGGAATTGGAAGATTTGAAAAAAGGATGGAAAGAGATGGAAAGTCGCATCGACCGATTGGAAGGTGAGTTAAAAATGGAACGCCACAAACGCACATTGTCGATAAGCGAACGATTGGTACGAAAATACCGGATACTTGGAATCATCTGTATCTTGGCACCTTGTCTTTTCCGCCCAATGATGGGAATGGCACAATTCAGCGACCGCACAGCTTGCTTGTTCACGATATTCTTTATTATCGTAGCTATCGACTATATCTGGCAAAGCGTTCGCATCGGCCAATTGGACTTAGGGAAGCAATCGTTGAAAGAGACACTTATCAAGTTTCATCGAGAAGAAAAACTATTCAACTTATTACCGCTATATCGCATTGTATTGGCTATACCAATACTACTAAGCATCGTCAAAGATTTGGAAAATCTTGGAGTGACCCATGCCATGTATTGCATTTGGGGCGGATTGCTTATCGGAGTAACATTCGGGTTGAACCTCCGTCGCCGATTTAAACGCGATTATACGAAAATGCGTGAAGCATTGGAAGAGGAGATAAGCGAATAATTGTTTCGATACTTAACTATTAGGCTCGGAAGAAACAGAAGTGCATTGTTTCTTCCGAGCCTTTTTTTTATCGATAAACAATTATTTTGTAACTGATTGATACACGAATTGCGAATACAATAGTAAAAAAATGACTTTTCCATGAACATCTTATTATCTTTTTGGAACAATTCGAACAAAAAAATAATAGAAAAATAAAAATATCAGTAATAATAGAAACTATTTACATCTTTTTTGTATCTTTGAAGCGATATAAATAGTACTAACATATATATATATATAGCCTATGAAACATTGCGTATAATTAAGTACGCATATTTTAAAACATATTGAGAAAGCGTTTTAGCTTTATTCTGTCTACCTAAAAGTTTGGCGACTAATAGACACAATCGACAAGAATATAGTAAAAAATGCTCGCGCTATATAGGCGTGGGCTTTTGGTTATTCTGTCGATTAGGTTACGCCAAACACCTTAGGTAGAAGAATACACTAAAAGTTCCGCGCTTTTTTTATGCGTATTTTACATAAACAGGAACGATGGAGTAACCTGAAAAGCCAAAAAAGTGAGTAAGGCAAAAGAACACTATAAATATAATATGAAAAAGTATTATTTCTTAATTTTAGCAACCATATCATTATTAACATCGTGTGGAACAAGCTATATGGCAACATATTCTGTAGGCCTATCTTCTGTAGAAAGTCCTGCTGATGCGAAAAAACAATTCGGAGAAACAAAAGTTGTTAATTTTAAAGATGGAGATTTAAACAAATATCGTTATGAAGACGATTATATTGACATCATTTGGTATGTCAGTTTAAAACAACTAAATTTTGAATTAACAAACAAATCCGGACACACAATAAAGATTAATTGGGACGATGTGAGCTTTGTTGACATTACAGGTCAAACAGGACGTGTAATGCACGCAGGAGTTAAATACACCGACAGAAACAATTCACAACCTGCAACGACGATTCCCAAAAACGCAAAGATTTCAGATTTAATTTTACCAACTGATAATGTTTATTATGTCTCTGGACAATATGGAGGTTGGAGAGAAAAAAATCTAATTCCCGCATACTATAATTCCCAAGAAGCATTAAATAATGAAGCTGAAAAATATGTCGGAAAGAAAATGACCGTTTTAATGCCCATAATGATAGAAAATATACAAAATGACTATATATTTACCTTTAATATAGATGAATGGACAAATCAGCCTAAATAGATTCTATAAATATTTATTTACATAAATAGTCGCTGCATAGCGACTATTTTTATATCAATATAATCAATATCAATAGTAAAGATTATAGATTTTAAATCACTGTAACATCATTAAAGAAACATATTTTGCATTCTCTTCCGAGCCTTTTGTTTATCTTTGCAAAGAAATTAAGAAAGCTATGCAAACTGATATTTTTACCTTTTTAAATTTGCTAAACGAGATGTCGCCCTACCTACTCTTAGGTTTCTTGGTGGCAGGCATCTTACATGCCTTTGTTCCACAACAGATTTATACGCGTCACCTATCGAAAAACAATTTTCGTTCGGTACTGATGGCGGCTTTGTTCGGCATTCCTCTACCTCTCTGTTCGTGTGGTGTAATACCTACAGCCATGTCGTTGCGCAAAAATGGAGCATCACGTGGTGCTACGGTGGCATTTCTAATCTCTACTCCTCAAACTGGCGTTGATTCCATCTTAGCTACTTGGTCATTGATGGGTGCTCCGTTCGCCATAATTCGTCCGTTCGTTGCATTTATCACATCACTCTTCGGAGGTACACTCGTTAATCAGTTTTGTAAAAACGACATCAACGTAGGCGAAGAGGTCTTGAGAACAGAAGCAAAACCGAAAAATTTCATCCAACGATGCATGCAAGCCTTACGATATGGCTACGTAGACATGATGCAAGACATTGGCAAGTGGTTGGTGTTGGGTTTGGTTATTGCCGGTTTGATAACCTTATTGCTACCCGACGACTTCTTTACCGCCTTCCGTAATTATCCCATATTGAACATGCTCATTGTCCTGGCCTTTGCCGTCCCAATGTATCTATGCGCCACGGAGTCTATTCCCATAGCCGTAGCATTGATGTTGAAAGGATTGACACCCGGGGCGGCTTTGGTATTACTAATGGCCGGTCCTGCCACTAGCATGGCCTCTATCTTAGTAGTTAGCAAAGTGCTAAAACGAAAGGTTTTGTTCCTTTATCTATTAACCATCATCGGTGGTGCCATTTTGTTTGGATTGGGCATTGACTATTTGCTACCGACCGAGTGGTTTACGCAAGGGGTTATCGAGCAAGGACACCATGCGGGTTGCCACACACACGAAACGGCTTGGTGGAAGTGGGCTTCGAGTATTTTACTTCTTTTATTATTGCTAAATGCCTATTTACGCAAAGGGAAGAAGTATGAACACACAAAGGGCAAACGCACCTTCAAAATAAAAGGTATGAATTGTAATCATTGCGTAAACAATGTACAACGAAACCTTGCGCAACTTGAAAGCGTAAAATCAGTACAAGTAGATTTAACAACCGAAACCGCTTACATTGAAGGAGATGTAAGCAACGAAGAGGTGATATCCACCATCGAACGATTAGGATTTGAAGTAATAAAGGAGGCATAAATCATGAAATT
>JAFYML010000084.1 GCA_017556595.1 Bacteroides sp. | reverse complement strand
GCGCCAAGCAATCCAAACTCCTCGGCGGCAAATGCTACAAAGAGGATGGTGCGTTTAGGCTTAACACCCGAGAGGGCTATCAATCGAGCTGCTTCCATCATTGGGCCTATGCCGGTGCCGCAATCCACACCACCGGTAGCTACGTCGAAAGCATCGAGGTGACCGCTGATAATAACATATTCATCGGGATATTTCGAGCCGCGGATAGCACCTATTACATTATTATATTTAACAGGGCCAATCTTGAAGTGATTGCGGATGTCGAACTCTAACCAAAAGTCGCGACGCTCTTTGGCCATCTTATAAATCTTGGCAAATTGATTTTCGTCGAGCTTGATGTCGCACACTTCGGGCAAGTGGTCGAAGTCGGGCTTTTGCTCGTTCAGCATAGGACGATCGTAGAGGGCGCGTATAGGCACAGTAGATGATTGGACGAATCCCAATACACCAGCTTCTACCATCTCGTCGTAGTAAAGTGCAGGGAAGGTGCGCAATTGTTTCAATGGCAAGTTTGTGCCGTTGGCGCGGTTTGCTCTGCGAATAGAATCATTGTAGGGAGCCACCAACTTGTTTTCGGCTTTAATAGCGGCTCGTAGTGAATCGTTCTTCAACGAATGACCCACGGGCCATCCGCTATTATCGCCCGATACCAATACCCAAGCTCCCTTCAAGGCATGCTTCATGCGATTTAGTTCGGCTTCGGTAGTAGGTTCAATCAATACATGTCCGCGTTGCACACCCTTTGTTCCGGCCGTATAAGAGGGAGTAGCAAAGTGCAAGGTCATAGGCTCGTCGCCACCAATCAATCGGCCAAACCAAGGGCCGCGATTGAAACCTACGCTTACTTCGCCCGCCTCTTCTTGATAAGTTTCGATACCCCACTTCTTGTATTCGTGTTGTATCCACTCGGCGGCATTCTCGTAGGCATCCGAGCCTACCAAGCGACCACCAAAGCGATTGGTAAGTATATCCAAATGGCGCATCACCTGATTGTCGGTGGTACCCATTTCTATGATTTTCTTAACAGCGCTATTTTGTGCCATGGCTTGTGCGCCGATGGCTAATAGCATGATGAAGGAAATAAAAGATTTTTTCATGGTATTATGCGTTATTTATTGTCGTTCTTACGAATTTCCACACGGCGAATCTTACCGCTAATGGTTTTGGGAAGTTCATCTACAAACTCGATGACACGCGGATATTTATAAGGAGCAGTTACGCGCTTCACGTGGTTTTGCAACTCCTTAATCAACTCTTCGCCGGCTTTATCTTTGTATCCGTTGCTTAGGATGATGGTTGCCTTCACCACTTGTCCACGAATCTCATCGGGTACACCGGTAATGGCACATTCCACTACGGCAGGGTGGGTCATCAATGCGCTTTCCACTTCGAAGGGGCCAATGCGGTAACCCGAACTCTTAATTACATCGTCGGCACGGCCTACAAACCAGAAATAGCCATCTTCATCGCGCCAAGCCACATCGCCAGTGTAGTAAACATTGTCGTGCCAAGCATCTTCGGTCAATTCGGCCGCACGATAGTACTCTTTGAACAAGCCCAATGGTTTGCCCTTGTCGGTACGGATAACAATTTGTCCTTGTTCACCATCTTCGGCCGAGCGTCCGTCGGGAGTCAGCAAGTCGATGTCGTATTGTGGATTGGGTACACCCATGCTTCCCGGCTTGGGATTCATCCAAAGGAAGGTACCGAGTGTAAGCGTAGTTTCGGTTTGTCCAAAGCCTTCCATCAAGCGGATGCCTGTTATCTTCAAGAATGTTTCATATACCGAGAAGTTCAGCGCTTCGCCGGCGGTAGTACAATACTCCAACGACGAAAGGTCGTACTTGCTAATATCTTCCTTAATTAAGAAACGATAGATGGTTGGAGGTGCGCAAAGCGAAGTGATGCGGTAATCTTGAACCTTTTGCAAGATATCGGCAGGGGTAAACTTTTCGTGGTCGTAAACAAAGATGTTTGCTCCGGCAATCATTTGTCCGTATAGCTTTCCCCAAGCAGCTTTTCCCCAACCTGTGTCGGCAATAGTTAAGTGCAAACTATTTTCGTGTAGATTGTGCCAGAAAGAACCTGTTGAGATGTGACCAAGCGGATAAGTAAAGTCGTGTGCCACCATCTTTGGATTGCCGGTGGTGCCGCTTGTGAAGTACATCAAAGAGGTATCGTCGTTGGTGTTCGGATGCTCAAGCTTTACGAATGGTGCCGCATTTGCTATGCCTTCGTGGAAGTTTTTGAAACCTTCGGGTATATCGGGGCCAATGCTTATTAATTGTTGCATGCTTGGCGATTCGGGCATAGCTTCGATGATATGCTTGGTAATTACCTCTTCGCCGGCACAAACTATCATCTTAATGTCGGCCGCGTTGCATCGATACACAATATCTTTTTTAGTCAATAAGTGAGTGGCAGGGATAACTACCGCGCCCAATTTATGCAAAGCGATGGTACAAAACCAAAATTCGATGCGTCGTTTCAAGATGAGCATTACCATGTCGCCATGTCCGATACCGAGGCTTTGGAAATAGGACGCGGTTTGGTCGGTTTTCTCTTTTAACTCGGCATAGGTATATTGATGAGCTTCGCCTTTGTCGTTTGTCCAGAGAATGGCTTTCTTTTCAGGTTGCTTGGCCGCCCAAGCATCGACAACATCGTATCCGAAGTTGAAGTTTTCGGGTACATCGATTTTGAAATTCTTTATAAAGTCTTCTTGCGAAGTGTATGAAGTCTGTTTTACAAATTGTTCTAACATTGTTTGGGTTGTTTGTGCGTATTACATAATTGTTGCTAAAAATCTTACGGGTTTGCCATCAAGTGCCATCATGCCGTGAGGCAAGTTTGAGTCAAAGTAGATACTATCGCCCGGATTTAGAATCAGTTCTTTACCATTGATGCTCAATAGCAAGCGGCCTTCAAGGATATAGTTAAACTCTTGTCCTGAGTGACTATTCAAATGCAAGGCTGCATCTTCTGCTTTTGGCTCTACGGTTACGATGAATGAATCGGATTTGCGATCGCGGAAGCCCGATGCCAACGATTCGTATTTATATGCTTTGCTACGTTCTACCGATACGCCTTTACCTGCTCTTGTCAGGAAGTAGGTGCTCATTTTAGGCTCTTCGCCAAACATCAGCGTGTCCAACGCAATTCCATATTGGCGAGCAATGGTTTGCAACATGCTTACTGATATATCGTAATCGCCACTTTCTGCTTTTTCGTAATCGGCTATAGCTATGCCACATTCGTTGGCAATATCTTCGGTTGTTAAGTCGAGCACATCGCGAAGGCCGCGAAGTCGTTCGGCTATTTGCTTAATTTGTTCGTTCATATCTTTAAGTTTTGAGTTCGGAGTTATTTGTTCGATGCTTTCATCGCTTTGATAATGGCCGATGAAAAACCGTTGTGTTCCAATTCGTTTATGCCTTTAATGGTGATACCGCCAGGTGTGCATACCTTATCTATCTCGATAGCCGGATGGGTATCGTTGTTCAAGATTAACTCGGCGGCACCTTTCATGGATTGTGCTACCATGGTCATGGCATCCTTGGGATAGATACCCATTTCGATACCGGCTTGCATGCCGGCTTGGATGTACTTCAGTGCGTAGGCTATGCCGCACGATGCCAAGGCAGTAGCGGCTCCCATCTTGTCTTCGGTTATTGCCATGGCCAATCCCATTTCGTTGAATATGTTCATAATCAACTCTTGTTGTTCCGATGATGCTTTGTCCGATGTAACAAATGTCATACTTTCCATTTGGCTGATGGCAGTATTGGGGATAAGGCGGAAGATGGGCATTTCGTTTCTTGTGTACGAGCGAAGTGCCTCGATGGTAACACCTGCGGCAATAGAAACCAATATTTGGTTGTTGCTTAGTGTTATAGCTTCAAGTACGGCATTTACCAACCATGGCTTTACGGCCAATATCACGATGTCGGCATCCTTTATGGCTATAGCATTGTCGGTCAGTGTATTAATGGCGGGCACTTGTTGCTTCAATTTGTCCAAATTGGCTTGTGAAGGGTCGGCTACATAAATCTCGTTGGCAGCTACTATTGTGCCTTTAGCCATTCCCAAAGCAATGGCACCGCCCATGTTTCCTGCTCCAATAATTGCAACTTTCATATCAAATTATCACTAAAGTTCTTATTTTGGCGACAAAGATAATGTAAATAGCGCTTTACTCAAAACGTTTTTGTAGTTTTTGTCGCTTTCTTATTACTCCAAAAGTTTGCAAACGTCCAATGATTCTTGATTCGTTCTTTGGTATGTACAAAATAATTACCACTTTTGCCTTGATTTAATAACAATGCCCCACAAGCAAAAAATTTTTTTCTCACGAGGAAAAAATTTTTTCCCTACGAGGCCTATATATTTCTCTCACGAGGAAAATTCATAGAGGCCATTTTTTTGAGCGGAGTAATAATGTTGTGTTAAATTACCATTTTTACCCATTATTTAGGCTTGTGTCCATTTAGTAATAAAATCGGGAAGAAAAGGGTTTCAAAGCCTCTTTATAACGTAAACATCACTTTTTTTTCTTAATATTTTGTAGTTGAATAGATTATTTATATCTTTGCCGTCGAAATGATGAATGAGGAGGGGCGATTAAGCTCCTCTTTTTTATTCCCATAAACTTATCTATGATAGAAAAAAACAAAGTTTGCGAAGTTGTCAACGAATGGTTGCAAGACAAAGAGTACTTCTTGGTAGAGGTAAACGTAGCAGCCGACAACAAAATTACAGTGGAAATTGACCACAAAGAAGGTGTGTGGATTGAAGATTGCGTAGAGTTGAGCCGATTCGTAGAGTCGCGCATCAGTCGCGACGTAGAGGATTATGAACTCGAAGTAGGCTCGGCAGGTATCGGACAACCATTCAAGGTGTTGCAACAATACCTAAACTACGTAGGCGAAGAGGTAGAAGTATTGACCAAAGAGGGCAAGAAACTATGTGGTACATTGAAAGAGGCCGATGAACAACACTTCGTGCTGACTATACAAAAGAAAGTGAAGCTGGAAGGTGAAAAACGCCCTAAGATGGTGGACGAAGACCTTAGCTTCGGTTACGATGAAATAAAATATACTAAATACTTAATCAGTTTTAAATAAGACTATGGCTAAGAAACAAGAAACTATCAGCTTGATTGACACCTTTTCGGAATTTAAGGAGCTGAAAAACATCGACCGCACAACGATGGTGAGCGTACTCGAAGAGTCGTTCCGTAGTGTAATCGCTAAAATGTTCGGTACAGATGAAAACTATGACGTGATTGTAAACCCCGACAAAGGTGACTTTGAAATCTGGCGTAACCGCGAGGTTGTGGCCGATGAGGATTTGCAAGACCCTAACCAAGAAATTGCTTTGAGCGAAGCATTGCAAATAGATGCCAGCTATGAAGTGGGCGAAGAAGTGACCGACGAAGTGAACTTTGCAAGCTTCGGTCGTCGTGCTATCTTGAACCTCCGCCAAACACTTGCAAGCAAAATATTGGAGTTGGAAAAAGATAGCCTCTACAACAAATACATTGATAAGGTAGGAACCGTTATCAGTGCCGAGGTTTATCAAATCTGGAAGAAAGAAATGTTGTTGCTCGACGACGAAGGCAACGAATTGCTTTTGCCAAAGAACGAACAAATTCCAAGCGACTTCTACCGCAAAGGCGAATCGGCACGTGCCGTTGTTGCCCGCGTAGATAACAAGAACAACAATCCAAAGATTATTCTTAGCCGTACATCACCTGTTTTCTTGCAACGCTTGTTCGAAATGGAAGTGCCCGAAATTAACGACGGCCTTATCACCATCAAGAAGATTGCACGCATCCCAGGCGAACGCGCCAAGATTGCCGTAGAAAGCTATGACGAACGCATCGACCCAGTAGGAGCTTGCGTGGGCGTGAAGGGTAGCCGTATTCATGGCATCGTACGCGAATTGCGCAACGAAAACATTGATGTTATCAACTATACAAACAATATCAAACTCTTTATCCAACGTGCATTGAGCCCAGCAAAAGTATCATCAATCAACTTGGATGAAGAAAACCGCAAGGCAGAAGTTTACTTGCGCCCCGAAGAAGTGTCATTGGCTATCGGTAAGGGTGGTTTGAACATCAAATTGGCAAGTATGCTCACCGAATATACCATCGATGTATTCCGCGAAATTGATGCACAAGACGAAGAAGACATTTACTTGGATGAATTCCGCGATGAAATTGACGGATGGGTAATCGATGCTATCAAGGCTATCGGATTGGATACAGCTAAAGCCGTTCTTGGTGCACCACGTAAGTTGCTCGTAGAAAAAACCGACCTCGAAGAAGAAACTGTAGATGAAGTATTGAACATCCTCAGCTCAGAGTTCGAAGAAGAGTAAGAGAATTATTAAAGTTATAATTCTTATTTTTTAATTTCTAATTTTAAAGAACTAGTCTATAAGATTAAATAAAATAACAAGAGACTTGAATGTGGGAATTACGACCGTTGTCGAATTCTTGCAGAAGAAAGGCTTTACCGTAGAGGCAAACCCTAACACCAAAATCTCGGACGAACAATACGATATGTTGGTGAAAGAGTTTAGCACCGATAAAGATCTGAAGAAGAAGACCGAACGCTTCATTCAAGAGCGTCAGAATAAAGATCGCAACAAGTCATCAGTAGCTATCGATGGTTATGAAAAACCTGCACAAGAAAAGGTAGAAGAACCCATTAAAGCTACAGTAACCGAAGATTTGCGTCCAAAGTTCAAGCCCGTTGGTAAGATAGATTTGGAAAACCTCGGAAAGAAACCTGCACCAAAAGCAGAAGTTGTAAAGGAACCTAAGGTAGTAGAAACTCCGGCACCTATTGTAGAGGAAAAACCTGCTCCGGTAGTAGAAGAACCAAAGAAAGAGGAAAAGCCAGTAGAGAAACCTGCACCTATAGTCGTAAAAGAAGAGGTGAAGGAAGAACCAAAACCGGTAGCTCCTAAGGTGGAAAGCAAACCTGTAGAAACAAAGAAGGAAGAGGTGGAAGAGAATGATGACGATGAACAAGAAGACGTATTCCAATTGCGTAAGCCGGAATTTGTTTCTAAAATCAATGTGGTTGGACAAATTGACCTTGCTGCTTTGAATCAAAGCACTCGTCCTAAGAAAAAATCTAAGGAGGAAAAACGTAAAGAGCGCGAAGAGAAAGACAAACAACGTCAAGACCAACGCAAGCAGATGAAGGAAGCCATCATCAAAGAAATTCGCCGTGAAGAAAACAAAGGTGGTAAGGGCGAAAAAGATGGTGAACGAAATAAAAAGAAACGCACACGCATAGGCAAGGAAAAGGTTGACATCAACAATGCACAAGCCTATCAAGGTGGTGGCGAAAAGAAAAAGAATGCGCAACAACAACAGCAACAACAAGCTGCTGCTCAAGGTGGTGGAAAGAAAAATAAAGACCGCTTCAAGAAGCCTGCTATCAAGCAAGAAGTGAGCGAAGAGGATGTTGCAAAGCAAGTAAAAGAAACCTTGGCGCGCTTGACCGCTAAGGGTAAGAACAAGGGTGCCAAGTATCGTAAGGAAAAACGCGAATTGGCAAGCAACCGCATGCAAGAGCTTGAAGATCAAGAAATGGCAGAAAGCAAAATCTTGAAGCTTACCGAGTTCGTTACGGCAAACGAGTTGGCTAACATGATGGACATCAGCGTAACACAAGTTATTGCTACTTGTATGAGCGTAGGAATCATGGTCAGCATCAATCAACGTTTGGATGCCGAAACAATCAACTTGGTGGCCGAAGAGTTTGGTTTCAAGACAGAATATGTAAGTGCCGAAGTATCGCAAGCTATCGTAGAAGAAGCAGACAACGAAGAAGACTTGCAACCACGTGCACCAATCGTAACCGTAATGGGTCACGTTGACCACGGTAAGACTTCGTTGCTCGACTATATCCGTAAAGCAAACGTTATTGCCGGTGAAGCCGGTGGTATTACTCAGCACATCGGTGCATACCACGTTTCGTTGGAAGATGGACGTAAAATTACATTCCTCGATACTCCTGGTCACGAAGCGTTTACCGCTATGCGTGCTCGTGGTGCTAAGGTAACCGACATCGCTATTATTATTGTAGCTGCCGACGATAGCGTGATGCCACAAACCAAAGAAGCCATCAACCATGCTATGGCTGCTGGTGTACCTATTGTGTTTGCAATCAATAAAGTAGATAAGCCTGCTGCTAATCCTGATAAGATTAAGGAAGAGTTGGCCAACATGAACTTCCTTGTAGAAGAGTGGGGTGGTAAATATCAAAGCCAAGACATCTCTGCTAAGCAAGGTTTGGGTGTGAACGACTTGATGGAAAAGGTATTGCTCGAAGCCGAAATGCTTGAATTGAAAGCAAACCCCGACCGCAAGGCTACTGGTTCAATCATCGAATCATCATTGGATAAGGGTCGTGGTTATGTAGCTACTGTACTTGTGTCGAATGGTACTTTGAAGGTGGGTGATATTGTATTGGCTGGTACACACTATGGCCGTGTGAAGGCTATGTTCAACGAACGTAACCAACGTATGACCGAGGCCGGACCTGCTACTCCTGCATTGATTCTTGGTTTGAATGGTGCTCCTGCTGCCGGTGATACATTCCACGTATTCGATACCGACCAAGAAGCACGCGAAGTGGCTAACAAGCGTGAACAATTGCAACGCGAACAAGGCTTGCGTACACAAAAGATGTTGACGCTTGACGAAGTGGGCCGTCGTTTGGCTTTGGGTGACTTCCACGAATTGAACATCATTGTGAAGGGTGACGTGGATGGTTCTGTAGAAGCACTTAGCGACTCGCTTATCAAACTTTCTACCGAGCAAATCCAAGTGAATGTTATCCACAAGGGTGTTGGTCAAATCTCTGAGTCTGACGTTTCGTTGGCTGCTGCATCCGATGCTATTATCGTTGGTTTCCAAGTACGTCCTTCTGCATCAGCTTCGAAGTTGGCCGAACAAGAGGGTGTGGATATCCGCAAGTATTCGGTAATCTACGATGCTATCGAAGAGGTGAAGGCTGCTATGGAAGGTATGCTTGCACCAACATTGAAGGAACAAGTGACCGCTACAATCGAAGTACGCGAAGTGTTCAACATCAGCAAGGTGGGTCAAGTGGCCGGTGCGATGGTGAAGACAGGAAAGGTGAAACGAAGCGACAGAGCTCGTCTTATCCGCGATGGTATTGTGGTGTTTACAGGAAATATCAATGCATTGAAGCGTTTCAAAGACGATGTAAAAGAAGTGGGTACCAACTTCGAGTGCGGTATCAGCTTGACTAGCTGCAACGATATTAAGGTTGGTGACATCATCGAAACATTCGAAGAAATCGAAGTTAAGACAACTTTATAATGTGTCAGTGTGCCAATTAGTCAATGTGTCAATCGGATTCAAATCCATTGCTGCATTGTCGCATTGGCACATTGATTAATAGACATATCATGGCAATATTGGATATCGTTATTATAGCATTCTTTGTGTGGGGTGCTGTAAGTGGATTTATGAAGGGCTTTATCAAGCAATTGGCTACATTGCTGGGTATCATTGTCGGTTTGTTGGCCGCTAAGGCGCTTTATAGCATGGTAGCCGAGCAATACATAAGCAAGATTACCGAATCGGCCACTATTGCACAAATCATAGCTTTTGTTCTTATTTGGATAGGTGTTCCTTTGCTATTTGCGCTGTTCGCAGAAATCTTCACCCGTGCGTTGGAGGTCATTTCGTTAGGATGGCTCAACCGATTTTTGGGCGCAGGTCTTGGAGCATTGAAATTCTTGATATTAGTTAGTTTGCTAGTATCGGTATTCGAATTTATCGATTCGGATAACCGCATTGTAGAGAAGAACATAAAAGACGAATCGGTGTTATATTATCCAATGAAGGACTTTGCCGGTATCTTTATACCTGCCGCAAAGGGTGTAACGGAACAATTGCTGAACAAATAAAGCAAATGTTGAAAAGAGAAGCATGATGGAAGAAATAAACGCAAAGAAGTCGGACAATGAATTGGTGAGAAAGATGACGGAGGAGAAGTACAAGTATGGCTTCACCACCGATGTGAGTACCGACATCATTGAACGAGGACTTAACGAAGATATCATTCGCCTTATTTCGGCAAAGAAGGGTGAACCGGATTGGTTGCTCGAATTCCGATTGAAGGCTTATCGCTATTGGCTTACGTTGGAGATGCCTACGTGGGCCCATTTGCGTATTCCTGAGATAGATTACCAAGCCATCTCTTATTATGCCGACCCTACCAAGAAGAAGGAAGGGCCAAAGAGTATGGACGAGGTGGATCCGGAACTGATTAAGACATTCAATAAACTGGGTATCCCCTTGGAAGAGCAGATGGCATTGAGTGGTATGGCTGTTGATGCCGTAATGGACTCTGTGTCGGTGAAAACAACTTTCAAGGAAAACTTGATGGAGAAGGGGATTATCTTCTGCTCGTTTAGCGAGGCAGTACGCGAGCATCCCGACCTTGTGCAAAAGTATTTGGGCTCGGTGGTTAGCTATCGCGATAATTTCTTTGCTGCACTGAACTCGGCAGTCTTTTCCGATGGCTCGTTTGTATATATCCCAAAGGGTGTTCGTTGCCCCATGGAGCTTTCTACTTACTTCCGTATCAATGCTGCCAATACCGGTCAGTTCGAACGCACATTGATTGCGGCCGATGATGATTCGTACGTTTCTTATTTGGAAGGTTGTACTGCTCCTATGCGTGATGAGAACCAACTACATGCGGCCATTGTAGAAATTGTGGTACACGACCGTGCTGAAGTGAAGTATAGCACTGTTCAGAATTGGTATCCGGGTGATGCCGAAGGTAAGGGTGGTGTATATAACTTCGTGACAAAGCGTGGACATTGCAAAGGGGTTGACTCTAAACTTTCTTGGACACAAGTAGAAACAGGTAGTGCTATTACATGGAAATATCCAAGTTGTGTACTTTCGGGCGATAATTCTGTGGCCGAATTCTATAGTGTGGCAGTAACCAATAATTATCAGCAAGCCGATACGGGTACAAAGATGATTCATATCGGTAAGAATACACGCAGTACCATTGTGAGCAAGGGTATATCGGCCGGTAAGAGCGAAAACTCTTATCGCGGTTTGGTTCGTGTATCGTCGAATGCAGACAATGCTCGCAATTATAGTCAGTGCGACTCGTTGCTATTGGGCGACAAGTGCGGTGCTCATACTTTCCCCTATATGGATATTCATAATGAAACAGCGGTGGTGGAGCACGAAGCAACAACAAGTAAGATTAGTGAAGACCAGATATTCTATTGCAATCAACGTGGCATCAGCACGGAAGATGCCGTTGGCTTGATTGTGAATGGCTATGCCAAGGAGGTTATCAACAAATTGCCAATGGAATTTGCTGTGGAGGCTCAGAAACTTCTAAGTATTTCGTTGGAAGGAAGCGTTGGGTAAAATATATTAGACTTATGTTAGAGATTAAAGATTTGCATGCCAGTGTAAATGGCAAAGAGATATTGAAAGGAGTGAACTTGACAATCAAGGATGGTGAAGTTCATGCATTGATGGGACAAAATGGTGCCGGTAAAAGTACATTGAGCAATGTGCTTGTAGGCCACCCAGCCTATGAGGTAACCAAGGGTAGCATTACATTTAATGGTAAGGATCTGCTTGCTATGTCGCCCGAAGAACGTGCCCATGAAGGTATCTTCTTATCGTTCCAAACTCCTGTCGAGATTCCGGGTGTGTCGATGGTAAACTTTATGCGTGCAGCCGTGAACGAACAGCGCAAATATCGTCAGTTGCCTCCTTTGTCGGCTAGTGAATTCCTAAAACTGATGCGCGAAAAACGTGCGGTAGTAGAGCTTGACAATAAATTGGCAAATCGAAGCGTGAACGAAGGATTCAGCGGTGGCGAGAAAAAACGCAACGAGATTTTCCAAATGGCCATGCTCGAACCTACTTTCGCTATTTTGGACGAAACAGACTCTGGACTTGACGTGGATGCTTTGCGCATTGTTGCCGAAGGATTTAATAAATTGAAACGTGCAGAAACAAGTGCTATGGTCATTACCCACTATCAACGTTTGCTAGACTATTTGAAACCAGATGTAGTACATGTACTGATGGGTGGTAAGATTGTAAAGACTGGTGGCCCTGAATTGGCACAAGAGATAGAGAACCGCGGTTTCGATTGGATTAAGCAAGAATTAGTTTAAAGTATTATTGACAATCCATGAGACCGGAACAACAATATATTGATTTATTTACGCAGGCAGAGGCAATGATTTGTCGCCATAGTGCGGATGTGTTGAATGCTCCTCGTGCTGCTGCTTTTGCCCACTTCCAACAGTTGGGTTTCCCAAGTAGCAAAAATGAGGATTATAAATACAGCGATATGGGTAAACTCTTTGCTCCCGATTATGGCTTGAATCTGAATCGTTTGCCTATCCCTGTAAATCCGAATGAGGTGTTTAAGTGTGATGTTCCCAACATGAGCACTTCCTTGTTCTTTGTATTAAACGATAGCTTTTATAGCGAAAATGCCATTGGTCGATTGCCCGAAGGAGTTTTGTTGGGCAGTTTGAAGGCCATGAGTGAGACTCATCCCGACTTGGTGCGTTCATACTATGGTAAATTGGCCGATGCTTCGGCCGATGGCGTAACGGCTTTCAATACCATGTTTGCGCAAGATGGTTT
>JAFYML010000006.1 GCA_017556595.1 Bacteroides sp. | reverse complement strand
TATAAATTGCCTACAATGCTCAAAGGGGATACCATAGCCAGGCTTGCGGCCATTAACATTTGTGCACCATAGGGGATGATTCCTTGTATGAAACAGGAGAAGGTGTCGAGGATGCTTGCCACTTTTCGCTTGTCTAGGTGGTATTTCATTGAGATGCCTCGCGCTATGGGGCCAGCGGTGATAATGGCGATGGTGTTGTTGGCGGTGCAGAGGTTGGCAATGCTTACCAATGCGGCGATGCTTATTTCGGCTCCTCGCTTGCCATTTACTCGTTTGGTGAGCGCTTGGATGATGAAGTCGATGCCGCCATTGTAGCGAATCAATTCCAACATGCCACCTGCTAGGAGGGTGATGATAATAAGTTCGCCCATGCCGATAATGCCTTCGCTCATTGCGCCAATCCAATTGAAGAGGGGCGTACCGCTTGTTAATCCTACAATGCCGGTTGCTACGATGCCTAATAGCAATACGATGAGTACGTTGACTCCGACGATGGCTGTGCTTAATACAACGAGGTAGGGGATAACTTTTACCCATTCGATGTGCTGAGTATCGGGGTTTGCTTGGATGGATGTGCCTTGAAATATGTATATACACAAGACTATTAAGGCGGCGGGTAGGATGATTTGTAGGTTTACTTTGAACTTATCGCGCATCTGACAATCTTGCGTGCGGGTAGCTGCAATGGTGGTGTCGGATATGAACGATAGGTTGTCGCCAAAGAATGAACCGCCCACTACGATTGCCGTCATAAAGGCTACGTCGATACCTGTTTTCTCGGCCAATCCTACGGCTACGGGGGTTAATGCTACAATGGTGCCAACGCTTGTGCCTACGGACACTGATACAAAGCAAGCGGCTATGAATATACCAGCCAGCAATAGGTTGTCGGGGAGTATGTGTAGCGTTAAGTTTACGGTTGCATCGATGGCCCCAATGGCTTTTGCTCCTTGTGCAAATGCGCCTGCCATGATGAATATCCATATCATGAGTAGGATGTTTTTATTTGATGCGCCTACGGAGAATTGGTGGATGCGCTCTTCTAGCTTGATGCCGCGCGTAATGAGTATGGCGTAGCATGACGATACTAAAAATGCGATGGTTATGGGCATTTTATAGAAGTCGTCCAAGAGGAGCGATACTACCAAATAGAGGCATAAAAATACGGCAAGCGGACTTAAGGCTTTCATTTAATTTTGAATTTTGAATTATGACTATACCTTGGTTGTTAAAATTTATAAGAGGTTTTGACTGACCAAAGGGAAGTAATTATGAGTCTAAATTTTTAATTTACAACGTTACGCCAGTTTTAAATATTGCAATCTCTTTGTAACCTTTCTTTTCGTTGTTCACAAGTTCACCACTTGCTACACGGATTACGTATTCGATGAATCGTTGGCAAGTTTCGTGCATCGGCTCGTCTTCCAAGATGATGCCGGCATTGAAATCTATCCATGTAGGTTTGTTGTGCGCCAATAGCGAGTTGGTGGATATCTTCATGGTAGGAACAAACGTGCCGAATGGTGTGCCGCGGCCGGTGGTGAATAGCACCATGTGGCAACCACACGAAGCCAAAGCGGTGGAGGCTACCAAGTCATTTCCGGGTGCCGAAAGTAGGTTCAATCCTTTCACGTGCAAGCGTTCGCCATAGCTCATAACGCCTTCTACATAGCTTTTGCCGCACTTTTGCGTACAGCCTAATGCTTTCTCTTCTAAGGTGGAGATGCCTCCGGCTTTGTTGCCTGGCGATGGATTTTCGCCTACCGGCTCGCCGTGCGAAAGGAAGTATTGCTTAAAATCGTTTATCAACTTCACCGTTTGCTCGAATAACGCTTCGTTGCGACATCTGTTCATAAGAATTGTTTCGGCACCAAACATCTCGGGCACTTCGGTCAGCACGCTTGTGCCTCCTTGTGCAACCAGGAAGTCGCTGAACATACCCAACAAAGGATTGGCCGTGATGCCCGAGAAGCCATCCGAGCCTCCGCATTTTAGGCCTACACGTAATTCGCTCAGTGGAACCTCCGAACGAACATCGTGCGAGGCTATAGTGTATAGCTCGCGAAGCATCTTCATGCCCTCTTCATACTCATCGCCCGGCACTTGTTGTGTCACCATAAACTTGATGCGCTCGGTGTCGTAATCGCCTAAGAACTCGCGAAAGGCATCGGGTTGGTTGTTTTCGCATCCTAAACCAACAATAAGCACCGCACCGGCATTGGGATGTAGCACCAAATCGCGCAAAATCTTTTTCGTATTTTCATGGTCATCGCCCAATTGCGAGCAACCATAATTGTGCGGATAGGCTACAATATCGTCCACACCTTTGCAAAGGGTTTCTTTTTTCAAACCTTCGCACAATTGGTTTACAATGCCGTTTACGCAACCCACCGTAGGTACAATCCATATCTCGTTGCGAATACCTACATCGCCATTCTTT
>JAFYML010000083.1 GCA_017556595.1 Bacteroides sp. | reverse complement strand
TGCGTTTGATGATGCATCACGAAACATCTTCATCTGTACGCAACTACGAACGCCACATGGATAAAGCCTATCAGTTTATGGTGGACAATGGCTACAATGCCGTGAAGAGTGGCTATGTAGGCGATATTATCCCACGTGGCGAATATCACTACGGTCAATGGATGAACAACCACTACTTGCATGCCGTGAAGAAGGCGGCCGACTATAAGATTTCGGTCAATGCACACGAAGCTGTACGCCCAACAGGATTGTGTCGCACCTATCCAAACTTGATAGGTAATGAATCAGCTCGTGGCACTGAATATGAAGCATTTGGCGGTAGTAAACCTTTCCATACAACTATCTTGCCATTTAGCCGATTGATTGGTGGCCCAATGGATTACACCCCGGGTATCTTCAATCTTAAACTAGACTTTATGGGCGACATACCACACGGACAAGTGCAAACAACCCTTGCTAAGCAATTGGCACTTTATGTAACGATGTATAGCCCCTTGCAAATGGCGGCCGACCGTATAGAGAGCTACGAAAACTATATGGATGCCTTCCAATTTATCAAGGATGTAGCGATAGATTGGGACGAAACAAAATACTTGGAAGCCGAGCCGGGCGATTACCTGACCATTGCACGCAAGGAGAAGGGAAGCAACAACTGGTTTGTGGGTGGTATTACCGACGAAAATGCTCGTACCGCACACTTCTCGCTCGACTTTTTACAACCAGGGAAGGAGTATGTTGCAACACTCTATGCCGATGCAAAGGATGCTGACTATCAAACCAACCCTACTGCTTATCAGATTAAGAAAGGTGTTGTAACGAGCGATAGCAATCTAAACATCGACTTGGCGCGAAGCGGTGGTTTTGCTTTAAGTATTATGGAAGCTACACCCGATGATTTGAAAGAATTGAAACAATTAAGATAATCCGAAACAACCTACTTTATCGTAAATGCCCGCAAAGAAAGTATTCCTTTGCGGGCATTTTTCAATATTCGCTCTGAAAAAAAAGGCGCAACTTAGAGTAGTTAAATTGTTTTTTGTACCTTTGCATCCGTTAAATAAAAGAACATATAAAATTAAACTACTATATGGGAGGCTTTTTTGGAACAGTAGCCAAGGTAAGTTGCACACCCGATTTGTTTTACGGAACGGATTACAACTCGCATTTAGGAACCAAACGCGGTGGTATGGCAACATACGATGCCGAATCGAAACAATTCATTCGATCTATTCACAATCTTGAAAGCTCATATTTCCGAACCAAATTCGAAGATGGACTAAACAAATTCAAAGGATGTTCGGGTATTGGTATCATTAGCGACACCGACCCACAACCCATTATCCTTAATTCGCATTTAGGACGCTTTGCCATCGTTACGGTGGCCAAGATTGCCAACATTGACGAGTTGGAACAAGAATTGCTTGCACAAAACATGCACTTTGCCGAGCTTAGTTCAGGAAAAACTAACCAAACGGAATTAATTGCCTTGCTGATTATCCAAGGGAAGAATTTTGTTGATGGTATTGAGAATGTGTATCGTCGAGTAAAGGGTTCGTGCTCAATGTTGTTGCTGACCGAAGATGGAATCATTGCTGCTCGCGATAAACTGGGACGTACACCCATCGTTGTGGGCAAGAAAGAGGGTGCCTATGCAGCAAGTACCGAATCGACAAGTTTCCCTAATTTGGATTATGAGATAGAGCGTTTCTTAGGCCCGGGCGAGATTGTTCGCATACGCCCAGAAGGCATAGAACAAATGCGACCAGCCGATGAAGCCATGCAAATATGCTCTTTCTTATGGGTGTATTATGGTTTCCCAACCTCATGCTACGAAGAACGTAATGTAGAGGATGTGCGCTTTAAGAACGGTTTGATGATGGGCGAACAAGACGATGCCGAAGTCGATTGCGTATGCGGTATTCCAGATTCGGGAGTAGGCATGGCGTTAGGTTATGCCGAAGGTATGCAAATCCCTTACCATAGAGCTGTTAGTAAATATACACCAACTTGGCCACGTAGTTTCACACCAAGCAATCCTGAAATGCGTAGCTTGGTTGCAAAGATGAAGTTGATTCCTAACCGCGCTATGTTGGAAGGCAAACGAATCTTATTCTGTGACGACTCTATTGTGCGAGGTACACAATTGAAAGATAACGTGAAAATGCTTTTCGATTATGGTGCAAAAGAGG
>JAFYML010000082.1 GCA_017556595.1 Bacteroides sp. | reverse complement strand
CGTTGAAGTGTTTCGGGATTGCCTTGATAGTGCCCTGGAAAGAGTTTCTCTATGCCATGTTTCTGCATATAGGCTGCCGTGCGAGTAGTAGTGGCAATCAATTGTTTGAAGGTGCCACCATATAGCAAGAGATTGGTCGAGCCAAAGGCATCGCCACTAAAGCCGTAGTGACGTTCCTTATCGAAGAAGGTGGTTGAGCCAGAAGTATGTGCCGGCGTGTACATCACCTCAATCTGTCGGCCACCAAGGTCGATAATCTCACCATCGGCCAAGTAGTGAATCTTTCCTTTATAAGGATTAGGATTTGGAATCAATGCCGTATCATTAGGATTCATCCAAATTTCAGGGAAGCAATCAATGGCACCGGCATGGTCGCCATGCAAGTGTGTCAAAGCAAGCATCACCGGTTTGTCGGTAAGTGCAGCTACCATCTTGTCCAAATTGGGCATGTGTGTGCCGGCATCAATCAGCAATGCACGTTCTTCGCCCTCGATGAGGTAGACTGATTCGTTGTAAACCAAATGACCATTACCTACCCATGTATGCTCATCAATCTGTCGGAACACCACATCTTCATCGCGCAACACCATCTCTTCGGGATAGATATTGCGGTATTGTTCTGCCTGTTCGGCATTCCACACCACAATAGCAGTACCATAGCGGAAATAGGTATCAAGTACCGGATGATCCAATCCCGAAGGAGTGGTCGTCGCTGTACCTCTTTCTATCTCATTCAGTAGTTGCTGCATATCGCAAAGGTAATCCATACCAAACTCTGCGCCTTCCAATTCCGGGAACCAATCGCGTTGCCAATAGTGACCGCCATAAATACGCAACTCAAATGGATCCACCTTATACTCGGGATTCTTAATCCAAGCAATGAGATGCGGCACAGCCGACACATAGTTATAGAAAGCATCTTGATTGAAAATCCAAACGCCATGTCCCGAACCAATTGCATCACCAGAGAATAGGATGTTGCGTCCATGCAGATAGAAAACCATTGAGCCGGCGGTATGTCCCGGCACGGCAATAGCCTCCACCTTCATACCACCAAGGTCGAACACCTCACCTTCGTTGTAGAAAGTGTAGTTCTCTTCGGGGAAACGTTCGGCTAAAGCGGCAAAATCGGCTTGCGGAAGAGCGAAGTGCGCACCTGCATTCAAGAAGGCAGGAAGCATCCCGGTATGGTCGCCATGATTATGCGTAAACGTAATGGTCAGTGGTTTGTCACCGATGCGTTCGGCAACGATTTGTCTAAGCGATTCTTCAGCATTATCCGCCCATTTTATGTTGTTGGAAAGGTCGATAAGCAACGCTTTCTCTTTGCCAACAAGCAAGTAGATGTCCGAACAGTTATTGAAGTGAGTCAAGTTACCATCCTCATCAAAGTACTCTCCTGCCGGATAGTTCGCGTTATAGTCTTGAATATGATACACATTAGGATCGATAACCGATACGGTATAAGGACCTACTTCCACGCTCTTTTCACCACCACAAGCGGTAAAGAGTAACGCGGCAACAACTATTAGGAATAAAGAAATACGTTTATACATAATATTATTTTATCATTGAACGAGCTTTTTTCAAAAGAGCCTTAGAAGGTTCAGCAGGGAGGTCGGTTGGTTCGAGATACCAACGCACTGTCCAATTCACCTCTTCGCCGGCATTCAATGTAGTATATGCACCTTGTTCTTCGATTTCCACGAATGTCTTGCCTGGATTAGCATAGATTTGGATTTCGGCTTCGGCAGGTGCAGGTTCAGTAGGTTTCAAATCGGGGAATTTCTTTACAAAGAGCAAACCTTTGTCGCAGAAAGCTAACCAACCTTTACCATCGGCATTAATCTTACGATTGGCGCGATTTTCGTCCAATGTGTACCAAGCAGCCTTCTTTTCATATACGAATGGCAAGCCCACCATATTATTGGCCGGTGTTACTTCCTTAGCATCGAAGAAGAGGATACCACCATTGGTCACTCTCGAAATCTCCCACGGAGCCACCTTGCGTGTTTCGCCCGATTCGTTGATAATGGTGTAGGTAATAACAATCGCATTATCCTTCTTGTCGGTAGTAAATTCTTTGCGTACTCTATAACCGAATCGTGCCGATTTATCACCGGTAAGCACCAACGTATTGCCATTTATTTCTGCTTTGAATGGTTTGGTATCGTATTCGGGTACTGGAGGCCAATTCCATTCCGATTGTGGACTTGTCCAGAATGTACTACCAAATGAATTCGGTGTTCTTGTTTGAGAAAGGATTTCCTTGTCGTCGTATTTATACGATACAATTTTACCACCTTTCTGTGCATCAACCGTCAGTGTAACATGACCTACACTAAGGCTATACTTTCCATCTTCATTCTTTGTGATTGTTTGTGCCGAGAGGGTATTACCTCCCACGAAAGCTGCTACGAGCAGCGATAGGATTGTCTTTTTCATGGTTATAAATAATTAGTTTTTGCAAAATTCGCTAAATATTAGCACACTTGCAAATTTCCGCAAATAAAATTAATGCTTACCTTTGCAAGAAGTTAAGAAACAACAATATGTCACAACCTAAATTTATTCTAACTAATAAAGGCGAATTACGCTTAGGCATGGTAAATCGCCACTACGAATTACTGAAAGCCGACGAGCATTGCTATGGAGGAGGTTATTACGAGTTCGACTACCTCAGTAATCATTTGTTGCTATGGGGATTCTCCACCGATTTCGGTAAACCTCGTTGGGAGAAATGCCAAGTAATCAATGTTTCGACCAATTATCGTGGTTTTCGCATCATCTATTCCACCTGGCGCGAGTGGGAAACGGGCATAAACATCAGTACAGACCACGAAGTGAGCTATTTTTAGCTCGCAAACTTGCATTTATCTGCAAAATAGTGTTCCTTTGCAAAATAAAAGATACATTAAATTAATGAAACACTTTATCTATAAGCTACTGACGATAGCCGCGTTGTTGCTATCTACAGATGCGATGTTCGGAGAAACTACCGCTTCGGAGATAATGACCCCACGCGTCGATATCACTGATATTGATATCACCAGTGATTTTGACAAAGTGATGGAAGTGGTGTTGCAATCGGGATACGCCCGAATTCCTGTATATGAAGATACGCAGGACAACATTCGCGGG
>JAFYML010000081.1 GCA_017556595.1 Bacteroides sp. | reverse complement strand
TTTATGTTTTCTGCATCACCCTATTTACGCTCTTCATTGCGGTAGTGCTCTTCTTCAACACTACGATGGATGCAGATACCGCTTTCCGTACATCCCTCTTCCAAGTGATATCTATCCAAACCTCTACCGGATTCATTACGAGCGACTACATGACATGGCCTGCCGTGGCATGGGGTATCATGCCTGTCTTAATGCTGATAGGTGCTTGTGCGGGAAGTACTACGGGAGGTATGAAGTGCATCCGTTTGGTGATATTGGCCAAGTGTACAAAAGCTGAATTTAAGCGCTTGCTTCACCCCAATGCGGTGTTGCCGGTACGTGCCAACCAACAAGTAATAGCACCCACATTGCGCTTCACCGTCTTAGCATTTACCATGCTATTTATCTTCATCAGCTTCCTCAGCATTCTTATCATGCTTGCACTCGGTTTGCCGTTTATGGAAGCAGTAGGCGTAGTATTCTCAAGCATGGGAAATACAGGTCCTGCATTGGGCGCATACGGGCCTGCTTATTCATGGAGTGCATTGCCCGACTTAGCCAAGTGGATTTCGTCTATACTGATGTTGATGGGACGTTTGGAATTGTTTACCATCATCTTGATATTCACACCAGCTTTCTGGAAGAAGAACTAGCTCAACCAACCGGTAAAGAATTGCCATGCAAAGTAGCCGCATAGCATACATTTAAGTAGGGTACCAAAGAGGAAACCCATCAACGAACCTACGCCCGATTTTAGCGCAAATGTAGTATCGTTACCACCCAATAATTCGCCTATTACCGCACCTAGGAAAGGGCCAAGGATAATTCCCATCGGCATAAAGAACAAGCCTACAATGGTGCCTAACAAGCATCCACGCGCACCCCAACGGCTACCGCCAATGTATTTACTTCCCCACATCGGCACAAAGTAATCCAATAGTTGCACAATGATTACTAATACCAACCAAAGGGTAAGTTGCGACACCGTGTACTCGGCTTGCGAAGTGAAATGCAACAAAATCAGTGCTACGTATGAGATGGGAGGACCGGGCAACATCGGCACAATACATCCGGCCAATCCCAGTACCAAACAAATAATTCCAATAATGACGAATAAGATTTCCATGATTTGAATCAATTTATCGGTTGCAAAAATAGGTTTTTATTTCATACAAGCTATTATGTTTAACCTTTTTTACTAACTTTGCCATCGTAAAACAGAAGAAAATGAATACAAACAGACCTTTAATTCTTATCTCGAACGACGATGGCTTCTTCTCAAAGGGGCTTAGCGAGTTGATAAAATTCCTTCGTCCGATAGGCGAACTAGTAGTGGTAGCGCCCGATAGTGCCCGCTCCGGCTACTCGTCGGCAATGACAACCAACATCCCCATCCACTACCAGTTAGTGAACCGCGAAGTAGGTGTAACCATCTACAAATGCTCCGGCACACCCACCGATTGCATTAAGTTGGCTATGCACACCATCCTCGACCGCAAACCCGATTTGGTGATTGGCGGCATTAACCATGGCGATAACTCGGCAGTAAACGTACACTATTCGGGAACAATGGGCGTGGTTATCGAAGGCGCATTGAAGGGTATCCCATCCATCGGCTACTCCATCACTACCCACGACTTGAATGTAGAATTCGGAGCATGCGGTCCCTACATCCAGCAAATCACACGCATGGTATTGGAGAAAGGATTGCCTGCACTCACTTGCTTGAACGTAAACTTCCCCACCACACCATCCTTTAAAGGCATACGCATTTGCGAACAAGCCAAAGGACAATGGGTGAACGAATGGGAAACCATCACACGCAAAGGTGGTAGCACTCACTATTGGTTGACGGGAAACTTCGAAGATAGCGAACCCGATAACGAGAGAAGCGACCATTGGGCGCTGGCCAACGGCTACGTAGCTATCACGCCCGTAACGGTGGATGTAACGGCATACTCACTTATTGACGAACTTATAACGTGGTTTAAATGAAATACTACTTGATTGTTGGCGAAGCGTCGGGCGACTTGCATGCTTCGCACTTGATGGCGGCCTTGAAAGCCGAAGATGCCAACGCATCGTTCCGTTTCTTTGGTGGCGACTTGATGAAAGCCGTAGGCGGCACTATGGTGAAGCACTACAAAGAGTTGGCCTACATGGGGTTTGT
>JAFYML010000080.1 GCA_017556595.1 Bacteroides sp. | reverse complement strand
TGCCTGGAATTTACCGGTAGTGGATGAAGAGGGCCGTTACTTGGGCTTTGTATCCAAATCGAAGATTTTCAATTCTTATCGTCAGGTACTGGTGCACTTCTCTGAAGATTAACTTTTTACATTTTAATTCTCCTCCTTCGGGAAGGAGGAGTACCCTTTGTGGGGGAGGTGGTAGGTTTATCCTATTAATACAAAGACAGCCACCACTATACCTATGGCGCAAAGCCATCGGAGGCGCAAAAGCGAAAAGCCTTGCAGATATCGGTAGATGGCATGCAATAGCAAGTAGAGCAATAACACATCTATCCAACCAATCGTAATGTTATCGAACGATGCATAGGGAAGCGACTCTATCCAATGCAATCCTTTGTGTTGCACCATCAACATTTTTTGGAGTGCTACAGCTACCCAACCTTGAAGCAAGGGGAAGGGGGTAAGCAATAGTAGGGCAACGGCCAGATACATTACCAAAGAAACTAACGGAATAACCCAAAGATTGGTTAGCAAGAAGTGGGTAGAGAAACGGCCAAAGTAGTATATCACCAACGGAGCCGTACCCAATTGTGCGGCAATCGAAACAGCCATCAAACTCCATACCTTTTTTATGATGAACGAACGGCTGGGGCATAATGCATTCAAACGAGAGAAGAATAGCAAAATTGCAAATACAGCCGAAAAAGATAGCTGAAAACCAACATCGAACAACCAGATAGGCTTGAAACATAGCATGATGAAAGCGGTAAAAGCTACTACGTTCAGGGTTAAAGGCTCGTTGCGCCATAAGCGTACAATGGCTAAAAGCGAAAACATAATAACCGATCGTACTACCGATGGCGAAAGACCGGTAAAGTAGGCAAAACCACCCAACAAGCAAAGGGTAAGTAAAACAAACAAGGGGCGAAGAGCTGGCCAATAGCGGATAAACAAGCCAAAGCAAATCATTAACAACCAAGCCAATAATCCTACATGCAACCCCGATAATGCAAGCACATGGCTTGCGCCTGCCACTGAATAAGTTTCGCGAATCTCCTCGCTCAACTCCTCTTTCTCGCCAATAGTCAAAGCCGTTAGTATCCCCAATTCATCGCCACTAAAGCCTAAACGATGGTAATAAGCGGCTATCTTTTTTCGATAGCGGTCGGCTTTCTCGCGCCAATTGATGAGGCTATCTCTTCCAACGATTTTCCAACTATTCATGGGTACGTATGCCGTGGCGGCTATGCCTTTTCGCTTTAAGTAGCGGGCATAGTCAAAATTGATGTCGCCAAAGTTTTGAGGCGGTTGGACGCGCGCATTGATTGCTAATTGTTCGCCCTGTTGTAGGGAGTAACTAATTGAATCTTTGGGAAAGTAGAGTAAGCATGTGGGATGATGAGGTAGGGCAATGAGCGAATCTCCTTGTTGGTAAGCCAAAATGTTGGCTTTGTATTGCACCGAGCGTTGCTTCTCTTCGGCATTGTCGCTTATTTGGATAAGGCAAATCTGCTTCTCGTTGGTGAAAGGAAAGTTAAGCGAGCGGTAATGTAGTGACAAGCTACCCATGCCTAGCAAAAAAAGCAACGCCATGAAGAGTGCTATGAAGCAACGCGAAAAGCGTCGGTAGCATAGACACATCAAAAGGGCGATGACAATAAGAATAGCTATCGTTGTGGCAGGGCTAAACGATAATGATGCGTACTCACGGCACACAATTCCCAAAACAAGTGGGAGTAGAAACCATAAGAAGGGATGTCGGTGCAACCCCGTTTGCATGTTGTTATTGCTTCAAGTTACGGATAGCTTCTTCGGGCGAAGCGGCTTTGAATACGGCACTTCCGGCTACAAGGACGTCGGCACCGGCTTCAATCAAACGAGGCGCGGTTTCCATATTCACGCCTCCATCCACTTCGATAAGCGCATTCGAGCCGGTTTCCTTTATCAACGCTTTCAACTCGCGAATCTTGTCAAGGCTATGCTCGATAAACTCTTGTCCGCCAAAACCGGGGTTTACGCTCATTACCAACACCATATATACATCCTTGATAATGTCTTTCAGCAACGATACAGGTGTAGCCGGGTTGATGGTAACGGCCGGTTGCATACCTGCTTCGCGTATCTGTTGCACCACGCGATGCAAGTGTGGGCATGCTTCGTAGTGTACGTTCATGATGTATGCACCCAATGCCTTCACTTCTGGGATAAACTTTTCGGGTTGTACAATCATCAGGTGAACATCGAGCGGCTTTTGTGCTACTTTAGCTACTGCCTTCAGAACGGGGAAACCGAACGAGATGTTGGGTACGAACACACCGTCCATTACGTCGGCATGAATCCAATCGGCTTCACTACGGTTTAGCATTTCAATGTCGGCTTGCAAGTTACCGAAGTCGGCCGATAGTATAGAGGGCGAAACGAGAGTTTTCATAGGAAACGTTGTTTAATTGTGCTACAAATGTAGGAAAAACTTTCTATTTAACGCAAAAATCGTTGTTTATCTTGAATCCGCGAAGCAATTCGTCTGTTTTTAGACGTTTTTTCCCGGGTAATTGTAGTGATTTTATGGCTATCCAACCATCAGATACGGCAATGTGTAGGTAGTTTTTACCGTCGGTATCTATAGCGCCGGCGGGGTTGTTGTGTGCCTTTTCAATGCGTTCGGTTTCGAATACTTTTAAGGTAAGCACATCGCCTTCGGGTTGGTGAAGTTCTGTCCAGGCGGCAGGGTAGGGAGATAGGCCACGGATGAAGTCGTACACCTGTTTGGCGCTTCTTGTCCAATCAATGCGGCATGTC
>JAFYML010000079.1 GCA_017556595.1 Bacteroides sp. | reverse complement strand
GCTCCGTTGTTGCTTTTTGGTCGATAGGTATCGCATTACAGATACCCAAAATTGTACAAAATCCTTACTCTTTCCTATAACTACCCTATAGAGGAAATATTTTTTCCCAGTTGGAAAAAAATATTTTCCCTATACCCTTTTTCTTTTTTCCCTACTGGGACAAAAATACCCCCTTCAGAGATACTTCTGAAGGGGGTGTCTGCTAATATTGCGTTGTAAATATTATTTCTCTTCGCAAGTGTATTTGAAGTAATCAACATCTACATAACCACCTGTCTTCTTGGTAGCATAGTTGAAGATACCAAACTTAGTACCCATGAAGAAACGACGATAGTCGAAAATCATGCGGTAGTTCTTTGTACCAATTTGTGTCCATTGTTCGCCATCTACGCTATAGTAGAAGTTAGCAGCATCGTTTCCACCACGACGACCGTTAGGACGGAATTCACCATCGAGACGTAACCAAATCTTAGGTTGTTTTGAATTGACAAGCTTAGTGATTTCAACCGTTTCGATAAGCTTTTCTTCTACGTTAGTAACGGCCTTTTCGCGTTCGGTCAATGTAACTTTTTGTTCACTCATTTCAAGGAACAATTTCTTACCTTTCTTCTTGATAGTAAGCACACCACTATCGCCATTGAAAGCGCTCAAACCGGCGCAATCGCCATCTTTCATCTTAGACAAATCCATACAGATATAACCGCTACAAGCAGGGCCTTCCATACGTTGTGTCAATGTGTTAGGAGCCAAATAGAGGTTAGGTACTACACGGCTTGTCTTCAAGCGCAAGTATCCCGGACGTTCAGTCAAACTCCATGCATTGTCCACCGGATTATGATTCCATTGCCAATTCAGAGGCAACTTAGTTTCTTCAAATTCATCGGGAAGAACGATACCTGTTTTAGGTTGTCCGCTCTTGTAAGGACGCATAATTTCGGGTACGCGATAGTTTTCATCGCCCAACATAGGCCAACCATCAATCCAACGAACGGGCGAGAGTGTCAATACACGACCTACACCACCACGGTCTTGGAACATAATGCCGTACCAATCGCCTTCTTCAGTGTCAACAATTGTACCTTGTGCCAAGTAGCTAAAGCCACCAAATGGGCTTTCCAAGATAACGTTCTTTTCCCACTTGCCGTTCAAGTCTTTTGTGCGGTAGCACACTTCACGACGATTGAGACCTGCACCATACGATTGGCTGATAAGCATAGCATAGTAAGTGCCATTGTGCTTGATAACACGTGTACCTTCCAACAATCCGCGTTCGTCCTCTTCGCGTTGGAAATAGTGACGCAAGCTACCTTCTACAACGCCCTTCAAGTCGGGAGTTAATTGACACATTTCACCTGTTCCGAAGAAGATGTAAGGAGTGTTGTCATCGTCGAAGAAGAGTGTTGCATCGTGGAAGTGACGCAAACGTGAGTGAATTGTCCAAGGGCCTTCTGCCTTAGGTGCGGTGAAGATATAAGTGTCGCCCATAGCGCCATGTTCATTGGGTGCTAAAAGTGCCCAGAACTTACCATCGTGATATTTCAACGAGGTAGCCCATTGTCCACGACCATAAACAGTACCTACGCCCTCGCCTTTTTGTTGGTCGAGTGGCAATGAGAATGCAAGGTCATACTTAGGAGAGTCGGTCAATTTATCAAAGATATAACCAACGGTTTCCCAATTCTTCAAATCTTTCGATGCCATTACCGGTGCACCAGGCATTAAGTGCATGGTTGTACTAACCAAATAGAATGTATCGCCCACACGGATAACATCAGGGTCGGGTACATCGGCCCACAACATAGGGTTCTTAATAGGAGCTTCTTTAGCTATCTGAGCTATACCAATAGTGCATAGCACACTTAAAAGCAGTAAAGTAAATACTTTTTTCATAATGGTAATTTTTAAAGGTTTTATAAGGGGTTTATTAATGTTCTATGGATTTACATGTTTGCCTAGCAATCTATTCAAATGCGTTTCCAAAATATGGAAGCTGGGTTCTACCATCGTGCTATGTCCGTGACCATCGAGTTCGTATAGATAGGTTTGTTCATGGCCTACCAACTTCATCATGCGAGCCAAATATTGATTCTCGTCTGTACGACCGTAAAGTTCCAATTCTCTATCACCACAAATCAACACAAATGGTGGACAATCGCCACGTACCCAATAGATGGGTGCATACTCGTCTATCGTTACTTGCAAAGGTTTTAATCCTTGCATTTTACGTACATTATAGTGAGTCACGGCTTGTCCGCTGAATGGTACGTACAACATCACATCATCAGCATCTGTCTGATACTTGTTCAGCCATGCCTTGTTCAAACAAAGCATCATGGAGATATAACCACCGGCCGAGTGTCCTGTTACAACTATTTTCTTGGGGTCGCCACCATATTCTGTTGCGTGTTGAAAAGCCCAAGCTACCGCTTCGGCCGAATCGTCGAGCAAATCATCGATGGTTACCTTTGGCAATAGGCGGTAGTTTACGCCAATCACCACCCAACCTTTTTGCTTCAATCGTTGGGGGATTTCTTTATTTCCTCCCTCAAGTCCTCCGCCATGAAACCACACCACTACGGGACAATCAGTCATACCTTCCGGATAGTACACATCAAGTTTTAATCGCTCTTGTGCATAAGCGTCCGACTTCTTCGTATAGCTGATATCGTTTACTTGTTTGTAAGTTTGCGCATAAACGCCAAAGGAAACGAGACTTAATAATAGAAACAACAAAAATCTTTTATCCATAATTATCTAAATAGGTTCTTTCCGCGAATATACAATGTTTTTAGGAATTATCACTATATTTGTACGAAATTTTGTGAATATACGTAATTACAGCTATGAAAGTGTTAATTTTGAATGGTAGCCCTAAGGCAAAAGGCAATACGGCTACAGCTTTGCATGAAGTGGAACAAACGCTACAACAACAAGGCATTGAAACGGAGTGGATACACGTGGGGCATCTGAATATTCACGGATGCATTGCGTGCAACAAATGTTGGCACACTGGCATTTGCGCGTTTCAGGATATTGTAAACGAACTGTCCGTAAAGATGCGCGATGCCGATGGTTTGCTCATAGGTTCGCCCGTCTATTTTGCCTCGGCCAATGGTACATTACTATCGTTGCTCGACCGTTTATTCTATTCCAACCTACATGCCGATTGGACAATGAAGGTGGGAGCATCGGTAAGCATTGCACGTCGTGGAGGAGCTACCGCTACTATGGATGTACTGAACAAATATTTCCTAAAAACAAATATGCCCGTAGTGCCATCACAATATTGGACGATAGCACACGGCACCATGCCTGGCGAGGTGACACAAGATGAAGAAGGCATGCAAACCATGCGCCAATTGGGTTTGAACATGGCATTCCTTATCAAGTCGATACACCTTGGCTTGGAGCAATACGGCTCGCCAAAGATTCAAGAAAAACTAACAGAAACGCATTACATCAGATAATATGAAACTGAACAATGGTTACGATATCCCACAATTAGGTGTCGGTACATGGACACTTCGTGGAGAAACAGCTATAGCAAACGTATGCCAAGCATTGAAGGTGGGATTCCGCCACATTGATACGGCACAAATGTATGAAAACGAAGAAGAGGTGGGACAAGGCATTGCCGAAAGCGGTGTACCACGCAACGAGATTTTCGTTACAACCAAGGTGAACACCCACAACATGCGCCAAGGTGCAGAAGCCGTTCGCCAATCGATAGACGAAAGTTTGCGTAAGCTGAATACCGGTTACATCGATTTATTGTTGATTCATTGGCCGGTGAAAGATTGCATTAAACATACATGGCAAGTGATGGAAGCGTATGTTCGTGCCGGGAAAATTCGCTCGATCGGTGTAAGTAACTTCAACGAGCATCACTTGGATGAGTTACTAAGTTATGCCGAGATATGCCCCGTAATCAATCAAATAGAGGTACACCCTTTGATGTCGCAAGAAGAGAACATTGCCATCAACCATGAACTAGGCATACAAGTAGAGGCATGGGGCCCCTTCGGACAAGGCGACATTGACATTGTAGGCCTCCCTCTTTTGCAAGATTTGGCCAAGAAATACGGAAAGACAACTTCGCAAATCGTACTTCGTTGGATTATTCAACGCGATTTGATTACCATTCCTCGCGCCAAGCCAAACCACTTTGCCGAAAATTTGGAAATCATGAACTTCACACTGAGCCAGGAAGATATGGCGGCCATTGGCACACTCAATCAAAACCTGCGTTCGGATGCAAAGAACGACCCTGAAAACTTTCCGTGGTAAACAAATTTAAAGGTATAATTCATAAAAAAACGAGATAATGCCTTGTCTGTGATAACAAAGCATTATCTTTGTGAAAGAAAACTAACAAAATAAATTATTATAACCATTTCTAATATGAAAAAAGCATTTTTGATGATGTGTATCATAGCAACAACATTGGTTGCATGTAGCACACAACCTGCTCCTAAGAGTTGGGTTAAAGTAGAAGG
>JAFYML010000078.1 GCA_017556595.1 Bacteroides sp. | reverse complement strand
CCAGAGGTGTTTTCAACGCCACGAGCTACTTCGAATTCTGGGTGACCAGTTGTAGGTGAACCCCATTGACGAAGTTGTGCCAACTCTTCCAAGCTATATTTGCCGATAAGGGCCAATTGAGCATAGAGCATAGGAGCCATGTGACCTGGGTCAAGATAGAAGCGGTCGCGACCTACCCATTCTGGATTTTGTGGGTCGTAGTTCAAGTACTCTGAATAAAGTACATTGATAAAATCGGCACCACCCATAGCACCACCAGGGTGACCAGATTTTGCTTTCTCTACAGCAGCAGCAGCCAAGATACGGATATTATCGGCTGCATGGTTCAATACATTGATTTCGTTCATAAATATGTTTTTTTAAAAGTAATATTCTTATTGCAGTTGCAAAGTTACAATAGATTTTGCAGGTAATTTAACTTTTAGTACACCTTTTTTCACTTTTACTTCGTTGAAAGCGGCAGGTTTTACCAAATTTGGGTTTTCGAAGGTGTTGTAATCACCGATATTAGCCGATGTAAGGATTTCGCCAACAGCCTTAGTTGCTTTTACATCACCCAAGTTGATAGTTACTTCCAATTCGTTTTCCAAGTCGATGTTCGACAATGAAATGTGAATCTTGCCTTCTGCATTCTTTGAAGCAGTAGCACTTACCATTGGCAATGTGCGCAATACAGGATAGTCGATCAACTCTTCGCGCATTTGGTTGCGTTCGCCTTCGAGATTCATGATTTTGCAATCGAGGTCGATAGGCAAGTAGGTAGCTTCTTGGTGAACACCATACATCTTGAATACGTGATAGGTTGGAGTCAACACCATCTTGTCATCCTTAGTCAAAATCATTGATTGAAGAACGTTTACGATTTGTGCAATGTTAGCCATCTTCAAACGGTCGGTGTACTTGTGGAAGATGTCGAGCGACAAAGAGGCTACAAAAGCATCGCGAAGGGTGTTTTGTTGATACAAGTGACCAGGGATTGTACCTGGTTCAACATCCCACCATGTACCCCATTCGTCGAGCAAAAGGGCTACGTTCTTTTCTGGGTCGTATTGATCCATGATTTTGCAATGCTTCACGATAACATCTTCTATTTCACGGCATTTACCCATTGTCCAGTAGAAGTCGTCGTGGTTGAATTCTGTTGCAGAGCCTTTGCTACCTACCCAACCTGATACGGTGTAATAGTGCAATGAAATACCTTGCATCAAATCTTTTGAATTTTCCATCAAGACCTTGGTCCAATTCCAATCGTAATCGGTAGCACCACTAGCAATCTTGTAAAGCTTATTGTCGTCGTAATCGCGGCAATAAGTAGAGTAGCGACGATAGAGGTCTGAATAGTATTCGGCACGCATATTACCACCGCAACCCCAACTTTCGTTACCTACACCAAGGTATTTTACTTTCCAAGCCTTATCGCGACCATTTTGACGACGCAAACGAGCCATAGGCGAGTCTCCATCTGAAGTCATGTATTCTACCCACTTGGCAAGCTCTTCTACCGAGCCGCTACCAACGTTACCGCTGATGTATGGTTCGCAACCGAGCATTTCGCACAAGTTCAAAAATTCGTGTGTACCAAAACTGTTGTCTTCGATAGTACCACCCCAGTTGTTGTTTACCATCTTAGGACGATTTTCTTTTGGACCGATACCGTCCATCCAGTGATACTCATCGGCAAAGCAACCGCCAGGCCAACGCAATACAGGAACTTTAAGCTCTTTCAATGCGTTGAATACGTCGGTACGATAACCGTTGATGTTTGGAATGCTTGAGTCTTCACCAACCCAAAGACCACCATAGATACATGAACCAAGATGTTCAGCAAATTGGCCATAGATTTCCTTTGGGATGATTTGCTCTGCCTTATCAGCATGTAGCGTGATAGTAGCACTTTCTTGCGCTGAAACTGTGAATGCTGCAGCAACAAATAAACTGCTTAGGAATGAAGCTTTTTTCATATAAAAAGGATTTTATTGAAATGATTAATAATTATTTTTTGTTGTTTACGGCTGCTTCTTCAATAGCCAAACCTGCTTTGTATGTTTCAATGTAGGCGTTGAAACCTGCTACATCTTCGGCGATAGGAGCAATCTCTTCACCAGCATCTCCTGCAAATACAACCTCTTCGAGGAAGTCGGCAAGCGGTTGGTTCTTCTTATTATTAATAAGGTATGAAGCTAACAACGCAATACCCCATGCACCGCCTTCACCGGCTGTCTCCATAACAGAAATAGGCGAGTTGATTGCTGCAGCTAAAATGCGTTGACCGACACCTTTGGTCTTGAACAAACCACCATGACCGGTAATGCGATCTACCTTAATCTTTTCTTCGTTGAAGAGAACATCGTTACCAATCTTCAATACGCCTACTGCTGCATGCAAGTGAGCACGCATAAAGTTGGCAAGATTGAACTTATCGTTAGCCGAACGTACAAACATTGGACGACCTTCTTCCAAACCGGTGATGTGTTCGCCAGAGATATAGTTGTAAGAAAGCAAACCACCACAATCTGTGTCTCCGGTAAGAGCATGGTTGTACAACTTGCCAAAGATTTCGTTCATATCTACCGGAATTCCCATCAATTCTTGGTATTCTTTGAAGATGTTTACCCAAGCATTAAGATCGGATGTACAATTGTTACAGTGTACCATAGCTACCAAACTACCATCGGGTGTGGTAACCATATCGATCATTTCGTATGGCTTAGACAACTCCTTCTCTAATACAATCATTGAGAATGATGATGTTCCTGCTGAAACATTACCTGTACGTTGCTTTACAGCATTTGTAGCCACCATACCTGTACCTGCATCTCCTTCTGGAGGACAAACAGGTACGCCTGCTTTCAAATGGCCAGATACGTCGAGTTTCTTAACACCTTCTTCGGTTAGGCAGCCTGCATTTTCGCCTGCAGACAATACCTTAGGAAGAATATCTTCCAATTTCCAACCGAATCCATAAGGCGCAACCAAATTATTGAACT
>JAFYML010000077.1 GCA_017556595.1 Bacteroides sp. | reverse complement strand
GCGGTTCTTCATATAGTGTTTACTTGGCTGTACAAAACGAGTTGGTAGCAGCTTACAATGAGTTGCGTGAAGAACTCGCTGCTCAACAGTTCGGTAAATCTTATAAAGAGTTGGGTGAAGATGAACAAAAGGCTATTCGTGAAATCTATCCTCAAAAGATTTCAGAAGCACAACCTAAAAAGTATGGAGAGAAATAAGTATGGGAAAATTTAATAAAACCGGTTCTAGAAAAATGCCGGCGTTGAACACTTCTTCTCTGCCTGACCTTATCTTTACATTGTTGTTCTTCTTTATGATGGTAACAACTATGCGTGAGGTTACTTTGAAGGTTGAGTTTAAGGTTCCGCAAGCTACAGAGTTGGAAAAACTTGAAAAGAAATCGTTGGTAACTTATATCTATGTAGGTAAACCAACAGCTGAATTCCGCAAGCAACTTGGTGCTGAAAGCCGTATTCAATTGAATGACGCTTTCGCTGAAACTGCAGATATTCAAGACTACATCATCGGTGAACGCGCTAGTATGAGCGAATCAGATCAACCTTTGATGACTGTTTCTTTGAAAGTTGACCAAGACACAAAGATGGGTATCGTAACAGATATCAAGGAAGCTTTGCGTAAAGCTTATGCTTTGAAGATTAACTATTCTGCTACTTTGCGTCAGTAATTAGTTAATACTACTATAAAAACAAAAAGCGGATACCATTCGGTATCCGCTTTTGTTTTATTCTATATAGTTATAAACCTCTTTGTAGATAGTCCTTTTTATAAAGGAAAATTCATCGTCAGATAGTTCCTTGCCATATACCATTATTCGCATAGGTAGGAGGTCGTCTTCTCTTCGATAAGGAGGTTGTAAGTATGGTTGGTTGTATAGCTTTAAACCGACCCTTTTATAAAATGATATGCGTCTAATAGCTATCTCAGTATCGGGAGTTTCTACTTCAAGAATTATAGGATTCTTTATTTTCTCTTTCAGTATTTCCAAAACCATTTTTCCATACCCTTGATTCCGTTTTGTAGAATCTATAGCGAAGTGTTCTATGTAGCAGAAATGGTTGAATGTCCAATAGTTTATGATGCCAATAGGCTTGTCATTGTCAATGATGATATTGCAGCTAAAGAGCGCGTTAGAGTTGATGTACTCTTTTTGTTGAGCTAAGTCTCTATATTCGTTCTTTGGGAATGATTCGACTAATATCTTTTCACTATATGTGTAAAGCGGATGCTTGCTGTCTTTTATGGGTATAAAGGAAATCATGATGTACTAATCATCTACGGATATACTCAACAAACGCATAAGAGTAGGCATGCTTTTCGTCGGTAGTATGAGTTTCTCTGCTATTTTCTTTCCATATTGTTGGGTCAATGGCAGGGAAATAGGTATCTGCTTCTGGCGCTTCTGCATCAATTTCTGTTATGCAAAGTACATCGGCCAAAGGTAGAGCTTGTTTATATACACTTGCCCCACCAATGATGTAAATGTTTTCATCTTCTTTACATCCTTTTATCGCTTCTTCTAATGAGGCATAGGTTTCTGCACCAGGGAAAAAGGCATCCTTGCGAGTGGATAATACGATATTTCTACGATTAGGTAATGCACCTTTAGGCAAAGATAAGAACGTATTCCTTCCCATGATAATAGTATTGCCAGTGGTTAATTCCTTAAAGCGTTTTAGGTCGTTAGGAAGCCAAAACAATAGTTTGTTTTGGTAACCTATTGCCATATTCCTATCTGTTGCAACAATGATGTGTATCATACAGAAACAATTCCTTTAATATGTGGATGCGGATCGTAATTGACTAGCTCGAAATCTTCAAATTTAAAATCGAATATGCTCTTGACATCTGGATTGATTTTCATTTGGGGGAGTGTACGCGGTTCGCGTGAAAGTTGCAATTTTACTTGTTCCAAATGGTTCAGATAGATGTGCGCATCGCCTAATGTATGTACGAAATCGCCAGCCTTTAGTCCAGTTACTTGAGCCATCATTTGCAAAAGAAGTGCATACGAAGCAATGTTGAATGGTACGCCCAAGAAGATGTCTGCACTACGTTGGTAGAGTTGTAGGCTTAATCTACCGTCGGCTACATAGAATTGGAAAAAAGCATGGCAAGGAGGGAGATTCATGTTCTCAATGTCGGCTACGTTCCAAGCACTTACAATGATGCGTCTTGAGTCAGGATTATTCTTCAAGGTTTCTACGACTTGGCTTATTTGGTCAATACTGCCTCCCTTGTAATCGGGCCATGAACGCCATTGATAGCCATAAATATGTCCTAATTCGCCATTTTCGTCGGCCCACTCGTTCCAAATGCGTACACCATTTTCTTGCAAGTAATGAACATTCGTATCTCCGTTCAGGAACCAAAGCAGTTCGTGAATGATAGATTTGAGGTGTAACTTTTTGGTTGTTAAACAAGGAAATCCTTCTTCAAGATTAAAGCGCATTTGGTGTCCAAAAACGCTGATAGTGCCTGTTCCTGTGCGATCACTTTTTTCTGTACCTTCGGTCAGCACTCTATTAAGTAGGTCGAGATATTGCTTCATGATAACTTTCTATTATGCAGCAAAGATAATGGAAAGTCTGTAAATAATAGCATTTTGTTTGCTGATTTTTATAAGAAAGGAGTAAGCAGATTACCCAACCATCCAACAAACTTCTTCCATGTAGAGCGCTCTTTCCACAGTTCGGGTGTTATTAGGGTACTATTTAGCTTATCTTCTTCAAACAATTCAATGAGTTGATTTGTGGTGTGTGTATGGAAGATGAATGCATTCGTTTCGTAATCATATTTAAAACTACGGCTATTCAGATTGGCCGTTCCTACGGTGCAATGTGTACCATCTATCATCATTACTTTTGAGTGGTGGAAGCCGCCATTGAATAAATACACCTTGGCTCCTTTTTTCATTAGTTTATGCCCGATGTAGTATGAAGCATCGGGAGTAAAGGATATATCTGATACGGCAGGAATCATTATCTCTACCTCTGTTCCCTTTTTCAATGCTTTTTTGATGGACTTTCTTACGCTTTTTACGGGAACGAAATATGGATTGATGATTTGTATCTTCTTTTCTGCACTTTCGATAGCTGCCGAATAGGCATCGCGAATACTTGATGGTGCTTC
>JAFYML010000076.1 GCA_017556595.1 Bacteroides sp. | reverse complement strand
TAGCCTTGATTGGAAATTCATTTCCACCGTGAAGAAAGAGGTAGAGAAACACATGGATAACCCCGACTTTAACGTGGATATGTTATGCGAACTATTGGCTATGAGCCGTACAAGTTTCTACAATAAACTACGTACACTTACCGGGAAATCGCCAGCCGATTACGTGCGACAAATACGTCTGAATCGTGCCGCAAACTTAATAATGGAAGGAAAACATTCGATAGTAGAAATTGCCGAAATGACCGGATTTAGTGATGCTAAGTACTTCCGCGAAGTGTTCAAGAAATATTATCACATTAGTCCTACCGAATACAAGAAAGGAAGAAGTAGTGACTCAGTTTTTAATTCATAAATCAAAATGCTCTTTCAATTATTCTACATATTCTTTAAAATCGGTGCCTTCACCATTGGTGGAGGATATGCCATGATACCGCTTATCGAAGCTGAGATTGTGACAAAAAAAGGATGGGTAGCAAAGGAAGATTTCTTGGATTTGCTTGCCATTGCGCAATCGGCACCGGGCGTATTTGCCGTGAACATCGCTATCTTCATTGGCTATCGCTTGCGAGGCGTAAAAGGATGTATTGTTACGGCATTGGGGGCTATTCTACCCTCTTTCCTTATTATATTGTGTATAGCGTTATTCTTTCTTCGTTTCAAAGAAAATCCTACCGTTGAAGCCATTTTCAAGGGTATTCGTCCAGCGGTAGTAGCATTGATAGCAGTACCTACATTCAACTTAGCCAAAGCGGCAAAAATAAACAGATACACCATTTGGATTCCTATTATATCGGCACTACTTATATGGCAATTAGGTTTCTCACCTATTTGGATTATCCTATTGGCCGGCATAGGAGGATACCTTTGGAATTTAAAAACTAAATAACAATGATTTTTTTACAATTATTCTATACATTCTTTAAGATAGGTTTGTTTGGCTTTGGCGGAGGATATGCCATGCTTTCGATGATTCAAGGCGAGGTAGTGACACGCCATGGTTGGATTACCGCGCAAGAGTTTACCGACATTGTGGCTATCAGTCAAATGACACCTGGCCCCATTGGCATAAACTCGGCTACGTTTGTGGGATATAGTACGTTGATTGATGCCGGTTATACTCCGGCGATGGCCGTATTAGGTTCGGCAACGGCTACCTTTGCCGTGATTCTTCCCTCGTTCATTTTGATGTTAATCATCAGCCGTTACTTTTTGAAGTTTCAAAAGCATCCAGCGGTGATAGCCGTGTTTAGCGGTCTTCGCCCAGCGGTTGTAGGTTTACTAGCCGCCGCCGCTTTATTGTTGATGAATAGTGAAAACTTTGGCTCACCCACCGACGATATGCGTTCGTTTATTATCAGTTGCCTTATCTTCATAGTAGTGTTCATCGCCACACGTCGATTTAAGATAAGTCCTATACTGATGATTGTACTTAGTGGTATTGCCGGATTATTATTGTATCAGCCTGTATGAAACGATTGTATTTAATAATAGTGTGCATGCTTGTGTGGATATTGCCTTCGGAGGCACAAGATAGGAAGCACGAAGTGCGTGCCGCTTGGATAACATGTGCGTATGGCTTGGATTGGCCACAAACACGTGCTACTAACCAAACGACAAGAGCTCGCCAACAAGCGGAGTTAATCGCCCGACTCGATGAGCTAAAAGCAGCCAACTTCAACACGGTGCTTTTTCAAACTCGTACACGTGGCGATGTCTTCTATCGCTCGAAGATTGAGCCGTTTAGTGCAATATTAACGGGTAGTGTAGGTAAAGACCCAGGATATGACCCCTTGGCGTTTGTTGTCGAAGAGTGTCATAAACGCGGCATGGAGTGTCACGCATGGATAGTTGCCCTTCCGTTGGGTGGGCGCAAGCATGTTACGTCGTTGGGTGCTCGTTCAGTTGTAAAGAAGCAACCGGCAATCACCATCAGTTACAAACGTGAATATTTCCTTGACCCTGGTCATCCCGACACAAAAGAGTATTTGATGAAGTTAGTGAGCGAAGTTGTAGAAAACTACGATGTAGATGGTGTACACTTCGACTATTTGCGCTATCCCGAGCATGCCGGCACACGGTTTCCCGACGCACGCGGTTTTCGTAAATATGGTAAAGGACGTTCATTGGCCGCATGGCGTAGGGACAACCTAACGGATATTCTTCGCCACCTATATAAAGGCGTAAAAGCAATGAAGCCATGGGTAAAGGTGAGCACTAGCCCCGTAGGTAAATACGACGACACATCGCGCTATTCATCGCAAGGATGGAATGCTTACGATGCTGTTCATCAAGATGTTGTAGGTTGGATGGCCGAAGGTATTCAAGATCAAGTGTATCCGATGATGTATTTCCGCGACAATTCGTTTTATCCGTTTGCATTGGATTGGAAAGAGCAAAGCCATGGCCGACAAATCATCCCCGGGCTTGGCATCTATTTCCTTGACCCCTCCGAAGGTGATTGGCCTATCGAGGAGATTGAACGACAAATCGCTTTCACACGTCAACACGATATAGAGGGACAAGCACATTATCGCATGGCATTCTTGTCGAAGAATGTACAAGGATTGTACGATAAACTTCGTTACGATTACTACCAATCGCCCGCACTTACGCCTTCGATGCCGTGGTTGGACAATACGCCTCCTACCCACCCCGAAGCTTTGACGATAGAGGAAAAAGATGGTTATATCACCCTTCGTTGGCAAGCAGCTACCGACAACGATACCGCCAATCCTCCCCGATACATTGTATATGCATCGGATACCTACCCCGTAGATACGTCCAACCCCGAAAATATCCTTGCCGCATACGTGTCCGATTGCAGCTACACATACGCCCCATTATATCCGTGGAAGGCAAAGTTGTATTATACCGTCACGGCAATTGATAGATATGGAAACGAAAGCGAAAAGCGTTTAGTGATTAGTGATTAGTGATAATTTTTATTTTTTAATTTTTAATTAAAATCTCATGGCCGACAACTATTTAGAAAACCAATACGAAGCTTATCAAAAACGCAAAGCTATTTGGGAAGCAAAGAAAAAATATAGCCGCAAAGCGGTGCGTGAAAATGGACAAACCGACCACGAAACGCTTCACGAGCTACATGTATTGATACGTGCAAACGACCGCCCGTACAATCCTTTCCGTAAATATCTCTATTCGCCCGCATCGCTTTACGAAGGTTATCGTTTGGGATGTCCGGAAAGCTATAACGAGTGTTTCGATAATAAGGTGTATCAGCACTACCTGAGTTATGGTAAAAAAACAACAAAGATTGAAGAGACACTTGCCCGCACGTTGCACGACCATGCCATTAGCGATGCGTTGAACGACTTCCTTTCTCATTACGACGAAAAGCGTGTGGTAGGTATCATGGGCGGCCATGGTTTGCTTCGCACCGACGATGTTTTCCGCAAAGTGGCCTTGCTCAGCAAGCGCCTCACCGAAGCAGGTTTCTTGATGGTGAGCGGTGGTGGCCCTGGCGCTATGGAAGCTACACACTTTGGTGCTTGGATGGCCGGACGAGACGAAGAAACCCTTGACGATGCTTTGCGCATGCTTTCCGTAGCACCAAGTTTTAAAGACGAATTATGGTTGGATAGTGCTTTTCAAGTAATGACGAAATATCCACAAGACACCTACTCAAGCCTTGGCATTCCCACTTGGCTATACGGACACGAGCCATCTACACCATTTGCTACACACATAGCGAAGTATTTCGAAAATGCCCTTCGCGAAGATGGGCTCCTCACCATCGCCGGCGGTGGTATTGTCTATTCACCGGGTAGTGCGGGCACTTTGCAAGAGATTTTCCAAGAAGCCGTGCAAAATCATTACCTCAGTTTTGGCTATTCAAGTCCTATGATTTTCCTTGGACGTGAGTATTGGACAGAAGAGATGCCCGTTTACCTTTTGCTCGATCATTTGTTGAAGAAGGGTAAATACAAAAATCTATTGCTTACACTTACCGACGAGATAGACGAGATTGTAGAAAAGTGCTTAGCGTTCAGCAATTAACACATACGCCACGTTGCATGTATTGGGTGTGATAGGCACTAGCGGCAAGAATCCGCTTGCTATGCGTCCTTCCACCATACGTATGGGGTGCATCTGCCGTATACGTTCGGTAGATGCACGGAGTTCGTTCGGTGAATTGAAGTGCTTCACCTCGAACAAACCATGTGCACCTGACACGACGTAATCGCGATAAAAGTTGTGTGCTACTACACCCATGTTCATGCGCATGTTCACCTCTACGCACGGATGCAAGCAATACGTATCCCCCTCGCGACACACCATCATGTCCACACCTAAATATCCGCGATAATGATTAGCTAAAAGTTTATCCAACATAGGCATGAGTAGCCTTTGTGTTTCCGCCAATGTGCCGGACGGAAGGTAAGTTGCTATTTCCGCCTCAATCTCTGCATCCGGTGCTAGGATGTTTGCTTGATAAGCACCGCTTTCGTTGGTACCAAAGCGCGAATAGCCAACAAATGTCAACTCGCCCGAAGCCTCGCGGAAGAACTCCATTGCAAAATCTAATACCTTATTATACAAGGGAGATGCTTGTACACTACCTTGTGTACGCAAAGCTTTGGCGCACCATGCTTCTATTTGTGGTGTCATGCCTGCACGACACCAATTCAAGCCTTTTCCGCTACCCGACCATGGTAATTTCAACACACATCCATCGCTCAATTCGTTCAATGTCCTACGGCAATCGTCCATGCTTGTCAGGCGCCATGAGCGACCTATCCATGGATGCTTATCTTCGAAAACATTCAATATCTCCTCCGTGTTGTGACGCGATGAAAGTGCACGCCAAGTGGCAAGTTTTTCATCGCTTGGCAACAAAGCATTATCCACACCTTCTTCCATCAATCGTTGACGCAAGCTAACATTCCATCCCCACGGCATAATCAAATGGTTCTCAGCAAGTTCATCAAGTGATATCAACTTTATATCTCGACGAAAACATTCGTTCATCTGCCGCAAAAAATGTGCGTTATCATCACCACGAGCCACTATTGCGCTACCCTCTTCGGCATACCAATAAGGAAGCATCGCCAAGTCGGTCATGAATTGCTTCACGCTTGCGGGCGGCATGTAGTAAGCACCACCATGCGCCATCGCCAAATCGGTATCTGCATTGAATAAGTATGCTTTCATTTACGGGTTTATTGGATGGACAAAGATAAACATTTTTCACGAAAAAATTATCTTGAAGAAAAATCATCAATAAAAAAGAATATTTTGCAAACTCTACTTTGCAAAACCACAAATTATATTTATCTTTGCAACGAAATTTACCAATACTATCATATGGAAGCATTCTATCGCACACACGCTTACCTTGTAGAGCATACCAATGCCCCTGTTCGTCGTGACCTTATGGACGAAATAAATTGGAACGACAGGCTTATTGGTATCAAAGGAATGCGTGGTGTGGGAAAGACAACTTTCTTGCTTCAATATGCCAAGGAAAAGTTTGGTACCGACCGCTCGTGTCTGTACATCAACATGAACAATTTCTACTTCTCTAACCATAGTTTGTTGGATTTTGCTAAGCAATTTCAACAACGAGGTGGCAAGGTGTTGCTGATTGACCAAGTATTCAAGCAACCAAATTGGAGTGAAGAATTGAGAGCTTGTTACG
>JAFYML010000075.1 GCA_017556595.1 Bacteroides sp. | reverse complement strand
CGTCGTAATAGACAATGCCTTTGCTGACAGCGGCCAGTAGGCTATCGCGTTCGCATGTCTCGTGCTGGCCACAACACTCTTCATCTACCTCCACCACTTCGGGCATGGCATCCAGTTCGCCTCTCTCCACTTTCTTTTGCAAGTGGCGATAGCGGATGCTTCCGATGATGGCGGCAACAACGGCCAAAACGATGAGGCTTATGAGTAGTATTAACATGCTGATTCGTTTTCTGTTATGATAAAACCTGCTTGACGCAAGTGCTCCCAATAACTTGGGTAGGACTTGCTGACCACCTCGGGGTGGGCAATGGTAATTTCGCCTTGCACAAGGCTGATGGGCGCAAAGGCCATAGCCATGCGATGGTCTTCGTAGGTGGCAATGACGGGATGCGTTTCGGGCGTGCATCGTTCGCCATCCCAACTCAAGATGCTATCTTGCTCGTCCTTAATCAAGAAGCCAAGTTTGGCAAGTTCTACTTTTAGTGCTTCGATGCGGTCGGTTTCCTTTATCTTTAGGCTTTGCAAGCCGGTGAAGCGGAAGGGGATACCGAGCATGCAACAAGTCACCACGAAGGTTTGTGCCAAGTCGGGAATATCTACCATGTCTTCGTCTAAACGTTCGGTTCGACAATTTGTTTTGGTTAGCAATACATTGTTGTCGTTATAGGTAGTGGATACACCCAATTTCTCGAAGATTTGTGCTCCTCTGCTATCACCTTGATAGCTGTTGGCGAACAAACCTTGTAGCTCGATGCTGCTTCCTGTGTCGGGACAAAGCGCCATCATTTGATACCAATAGGAGGCAGCACTCCAATCGCTTTCTATATAATAAGGTGTGTCTTGATAACCTCCGGCTTTCACCTCGATGGTGTTGGGTGAACTCCATGCGGCCTCTGCACCAAAGTCGTGCATCAGCTTCAGGGTGAGGTTGATATAAGGGCGTGATATGATGTCGCCTGTTAGTTCTAATTGCAGACCGTTGGGAAGGGTTGCGCCAATCATCAGTAGTGCCGAGATGTATTGTGAGCTTACATTTCCTGCCAAGGTGATGGGGTTGCTTTGCAATGTTTTGCCGGTGATGCGCAAAGGTGGGAAACCTTCGTTTTCGGCATATTCAATGTCAGCTCCCAACGAGCGGAGGGCATCTACCAATAGGCGTATGGGACGTTGACGCATACGCTCGGTGCCGGTAATCAGTCGGGTGCCGGGGGTTACACTAAGCAAGGCTGTAAGGAAACGCATAGCCGTACCGGCCGCTTTGATGTCGATACATGCTGGTAAGCCGTTGAGTGCGCGAATCATTACGTCCGTATCGTCACAATCGCTCAAGTTTTGTGGTAGGGAAGTGCCTTTAGCTAAGGCATGTAGCACCAATGCTCGGTTGCTGATGCTTTTCGATGCCGGTAGCTTGATATGGGCAGCTAGTTTGTTAGTTGTCTTGATGCTATAGCGCATGTTGGTTGTTCGTTAAAGAATGATGAAATGTTTGTTCAACATCTTGGCAATCTCTTCTTGCAACTTGTTGGGGCTTACAGGCTTGTCCATGTAGGCCGAGAATCCGTGTCCGTGTTCGTTTGGCTCGTAGGTATAAGCACTGATGGCTATAATAGGCACATCGGCCGATAGCTTTCTGATTTCGGCAGTTGCCTCATAACCATTCATAACGGGCATGTTGATGTCCATTAAAACCAAGTGTGGTTTTTCGCTATTGAACATTTCTACAGCTTCGGCTCCATTCCAAGCGTGTAGCAAGTGATAGTCGTTGTGCAAGATGGATTGGAAAAGGTGGAAGTTTTGTTCATCGTCTTCGGCAATGAGGATAGTAATCTTCTCTTTGCTGATGGATGTCGATATGGTTACCTCTTCTTCGTGCGAATCTAATGTGCCGACTGGCTCGTAGGGGGTTGTAAACCAGAAGGTAGTGCCTTCGCCCTTCTTCGATGTAACCCCAATCTCTCCACCCATCTTCTTCACGATGTTGTAGCTGATGGCCAATCCCAAACCGGTGCCTTGTGCAAAATTGTTCACCTTGATAAAGCGTTCGAAAATGTGTGGTAAGTGTTCTTCGTCGATGCCACAACCTGTGTCGGTGACGTAGAAGTACAACTCCTTGTCGCGCACTTCATAACCAAACTTCACTTCGCCTTCGAAGGTGAATTTTGATGCGTTGGTCAGCAAGTTGATGATGACTTGCGACAAGCGG
>JAFYML010000074.1 GCA_017556595.1 Bacteroides sp. | reverse complement strand
TGAAGGGTATCCCATCCATCGGCTACTCCATCACTACCCACGACTTGAATGTAGAATTCGGAGCATGCGGTCCCTACATTCAGCAAATCACACGCATGGTATTGGAGAAGGGATTGCCTGCACTCACTTGCCTCAACGTAAACTTCCCCACCACACCATCCTTTAAAGGCATACGCATTTGCGAACAATCCAAAGGACAATGGGTGAACGAATGGGAAACCATCACACGCAAAGGCGGTAGCACTCACTTTTGGTTGACGGGAAACTTCGAAGATAGCGAACCCGATAACGAGAAAAGCGACCATTGGGCACTGGCCAACGGCTACGTAGCTATCACGCCCGTAACGGTGGATGTAACGGCATACTCACTTATTGACGAACTTAAAACGTGGTTTAAATGAAATACTACTTGATTGTTGGCGAAGCGTCGGGCGACTTGCACGCCTCTCACTTGATGGCGGCCTTGAAAGCCGAAGATGCCAACGCATCGTTCCGTTTCTTTGGTGGCGACTTGATGAAAGCCGTAGGCGGCACTATGGTGAAGCACTACAAAGAGTTGGCCTACATGGGGTTTGTTCCCGTATTGATGCACCTACGCACCATCTTTGCCAACATGAAGCGATGCAAGCAAGACATTGTCGAGTGGCAACCCGACGTGCTCATCCTTGTCGATTACCCCGGCTTCAACCTCAACATCGCCAAGTATATTCATAAGCACACGCAAATACCCGTCTATTACTACATCTCGCCCAAGATATGGGCATGGAAGGAGTATCGCATCAAAAATATCAAACGCGATGTAGACGAGCTATTCTCTATCCTCCCCTTCGAGCAAGAGTTTTTCCAAGACAAGCACCACTACCCCATCCACTATGTGGGAAATCCTACGATGGACGAGGTAACGGCCTTTAAGCAAAGCTATACCGAGGACGAAAGCACCTTTAAGCAACGCAACAATCTATCCGAAAAACCTATCATTGCGCTACTTGCCGGAAGCCGAAAGCAAGAGATAAAAGACAACCTACCCGATATGCTGAAAGCGGCCGCCACGTTCGACGACCATCAACTTGTGTTGGCGGGTGCCCCAGGTATTGCGCCCGAGTACTACGAGCAATTTGTGCAGAATCAACCTGTGCAGATAGTATTCAACCAAACCTACCCGTTGCTATCGCATGCCAAGGCGGCATTGGTAACATCGGGCACCGCAACGTTGGAAACCGCCCTCTTCCGTGTGCCGCAAACCGTATGCTATCACACCCCTATCGGCAAGGTGATTGCTTTCTTAAAAAAGCACATCCTAACGGTGAAATACATCTCGCTCGTAAACCTCATTGCCAATCGCGAGGTAGTAAGAGAGTTGGTAGCCGACACCATGACCATCGGCAACATCCAACACGAACTAAACTTGTTGCTGAACAATAAAAAATATCGTCAAGCCATGCTCGATGGATACGATTACATGGCTCAACGATTAGGGGAAGCAGGCGCACCACAAAATGCCGCCCGCCAAATGATTCAATTACTTACAAAGTAGCGATAAAGTAGAGGTAAGCCACCGCGGCAGGGATAGCCATCAACGCACTATCAAAGCGATCCAACCAGCCGCCATGTCCTGGCAAGATGCTACCCGAATCCTTAATACCGATTTGGCGTTTCATCAACGATTCGCACAAGTCGCCCCAGGTGCCAAACACCACAACAACCAGCGCCAATCCCGCCCATTGCCATACCTCCATAATGGGGAACAGATGTGCAAAAGCAAACGAAGAGGCAACAGAAAGTACCGCGCCGCCAATGCTACCCTCCCACGATTTCTTGGGCGAAATACGCTCGAACAAGCGATGCTTGCCGATGAGCGAACCCACCATATAAGCGCCCGTATCGCTCAACCAAATAAAGACGAATACCGATAACGGAAGAATGGGGTTATAGCTGATTTGCCCATCCACATCTTGGTGGAAGGCCAACACGTTGAGCAACGCGAAAGGCAACGCCACGTAGAGTTGGCTCAACGCCGTAAACGCCCAATTACCCAACGGATTTTCGCGTTTCAAGTAAAGCTCGGCAATAATCAGATATAGCCAAATCAGCACGTATGGTAAGAACACCACCGAGCTAGCCGCCGAGGTGCAATAACTTGTAAAAGCCAACACCAAGTAAGCAGCTGCCAAAGCCGAAATCGTACGGTTAATGGTCACACCGGCATAGCCATTTGCCAAGGTTGCAAACTCGTGTACGGTGAGTGCTGCTATCAGCGTAAACAACAAGCTGAACGATAGTGGTGCAAATAGTATTGCTCCCACCAACACTGCTACAAACAAAACGCCGGTAATGGCTCGTACAAAGAAATTTTTCATAATTTTCGATTTATGATTTTAATATTTTTTCAAGTTACTAGTGACTAGCTTCGCATCACTTCGATTCCTCATTATCTTCAGCATGCTCACGCACTTCCCTTTCGGCTTCCTCGGCCAATTGTTCCTCCTTTTGTTCCAATTGCTTCAGTTCGTCCGATTGGTGCTTAGCCTTCATAATCTCTTCCGAGCGCGAAGCCCAAGGGCGCTTACCAAAGATATTCTCCACATCCTCGGCAAAGATAACCTCCTTCTCAATCAGTTGTTGCGCCAAGCGGTTGTGACCATCGCTATTCTCTTGCAAAATCTTCTTCGCGCGTTCGTATTGCTCGTTCACAATGCGCTTCACTTCCAGGTCAATCAACTCGGCAGTCTTTTCGCTATAAGGGCTACGATACGAGAATTCGCTATTGTCATAGTAACACAAGTTAGGTAGCGCCTCGCTCATGCCTAGGTAAGCCACCATGCCAAATGCTTGCTTGGTGACACGCTCCAAGTCGTTCATCGCACCGGTAGAGATACGTCCCAAGAAGAGGTCCTCGGCAGCTCGTCCACCCAGTGTAGCACACATTTCGTCGAGCATCTGCTCCTTGGTAGTGATTTGTCGTTCTTCCGGCAAATACCATGCAGCACCCAACGCGCGACCACGCGGCACAATCGTAACCTTAATCAGCGGATTAGCATGTTCGAGCAACCACGAAATGCTGGCATGACCCGCCTCGTGAATCGCAATCGAGCGTCTTTCGGCCTCGGTAGTAATCTTTGTTTTCTTCTCCAAGCCACCCACGATACGATCCACCGCATTCAAGAAGTCCTGCTTACCTACGAACTTCTTTCCGTGACGCGCAGCAATCAGCGCCGCCTCGTTACATACGTTAGCAATATCCGCGCCCGAGAAGCCCGGTGTTTGACGAGCAAGCAAATCCACGTCCACCGTTTCGTCTATCTTGATGGGTCGCAAGTGCACCCCAAATACCTCTTTACGTTCGTTCAAGTCGGGCAAATCCACATGAATCTGACGGTCGAAACGTCCGGCACGCAACAAAGCCTTATCCAACACATCCACGCGGTTGGTAGCCGCCAATATAATGATACCGCTATTCGAGCCAAAGCCATCCATTTCGGTCAGCAATTGGTTTAGCGTATTCTCGCGTTCGTCGTTACCACCCATTGCGGCAGCTTTCGAGCGTGCACGACCCACGGCATCAATCTCATCGATAAACACAATACAAGGCGCTTTCTCCTTGGCTTGTCGGAAGAGGTCGCGCACACGCGATGCACCCACACCCACGAACATCTCCAC
>JAFYML010000073.1 GCA_017556595.1 Bacteroides sp. | reverse complement strand
TGTGTATTGTTTGGACAACCTGTTTACAGGCTCTAAACGAAACATTTCGCATTTGCTTAAAAATCCTAACTTTGAATTTATATTGCACGATGTAGAGCATCCTTATATGATGGATGAGATTGACGAAATCTACAACTTGGCTTGTCCTGCATCGCCAATACACTATCAGTATGACGCCATCAAAACCATTAAAACATCGGTGATGGGAGCCATCAACATGCTTGGATTGGCCAAGAAAACCGGAGCTAAAATTCTACAAGCATCGACTAGCGAAGTGTATGGTGACCCTATTGTGCATCCACAAGTGGAAAGCTATTGGGGAAACGTTAACCCCATAGGAATACGTTCGTGCTACGACGAGGGTAAACGATGTGCCGAAACGCTATTCATGGACTATCATCGCCAAAATGGCATAAGAATTAAGATAATTCGCATCTTCAATACATACGGCCCAAGAATGTTGCCAAACGATGGACGTGTAGTGTCGAACTTTGTGGTACAAGCCTTGCAAAACAAAGACATTACCATCTATGGCGATGGCAAGCAAACACGTAGCTTCCAATATGTGGACGACCTTATCGAAGCGATGATTCGCGTAATGGCTACGGATGACGACTTCATTGGACCGGTAAACTTGGGTAATCCACACGAATTTACAATGTTGGAATTGGCCGAAAAGGTGCTTGAACTAACTAAATCGAAATCGAAACTAAGATTCGAACCATTGCCACACGACGACCCAAAGCAACGAAAACCAGACATTACACTGGCTAAAGAAAAGCTGAACTGGGAACCGAAAGTGCAATTGGAAGAGGGGCTGAAGCATATCGTTGAATACTTTAGATTGTATGAATAATAACACCTAAATCTATATATATCATGCAAATAAATCCATCTGAATATAAAATCTTAATCGTGGACGACGTAATGTCTAACGTACTTTTGTTAAAGGTATTGTTGACTAACGAGAAGTTCCAAATTGCAACTGCTGCCAATGGTACGCAGGCTTTGCAACAAGTGGAGAAGGAGAGACCCGACTTGATCTTGCTCGACGTGATGATGCCCGACATGAGTGGATTCGACGTAGCAACCAAACTGAAATCTGACGAGAAGACTGCCGATATTCCTATCATCTTCCTTACTGCACTGAACAGCACAACAGATATTGTGAAGGGCTTCCAAGTAGGAGGTAATGACTTTATTTCAAAGCCTTTCAACAAGGAAGAGCTGATTATCCGCGTAATGCACCAAATATCATTGGTGGCTGCCAAGCGCATGTTGATGCTAAAGACACAAGAACTTGAAAAAACTATTGCCGGACGCGACAAACTCTATTCGGTTATTGCACACGACTTGCGTTCACCAATGGGTTCTATCAAGATGGTGCTAAACATGCTGATTCTAAATCTGCCTGCCGAGAAGATTGGCGAAGAGATGTACGAATTGCTCACCATGGCCAACCAAACTACCGAAGATGTATTTGCATTGCTCGACAACTTGCTGAAGTGGACAAAGAGCCAAATAGGCAAACTGAATGTGGTGTACCAACACTTCGATGTGAACGAGGTTATTGATGGTATTCTCGAGATTTTTACAATGGTGGCAGACTTGAAGCACATCAAGATTTCCTACGATAAATCTACCGCACTGACCGTAAACGCTGATATTGACATGGTGAAGACTGTTATCCGCAACTTGATAAGCAACGCCATCAAATTCAGCAACGAGGATTCAGAAATTATTGTTCGTGCCGAAGAGAAGGATGGCATGGCTTACATCAGCGTACAGGACTTTGGATGTGGTATTGATGAAGAGAGCCAAAAGAAATTGTTGCACACCAATACACACTATAGTACCTTTGGTACAAACAACGAGGAAGGATCGGGATTGGGCTTATTGCTTTGCCAAGACTTTGTGTACAAGAATGGTGGACAGTTAGGATTTACCTCTGTCAAAGGCGAAGGCTCTACCTTCTACTTTACTATTCCGTTGAAATAGGATTAAACTTATATAATAAAAAAGGAGTACCGCTTGGTACTCCTTTTTTTATAGATATCTATACATGCTATTGCTGTTTCTGCATGGAGAAGCCAAGCAACATGCCATCGTAGTTCTCGGCCAATGTGCCAATGGTTTTCAAAGTGGTGTTTTTGCTCTTGCTGGCAATAAGTGTCAAAACGTTCATCAACTTATCGGCATTGAACAACAAGTCCATTTGCGAAGAGGTACAATTCATCTTTACATTCATTGGTATCAAGTTACCAAATTTCAACTGTATGTTATCGCTACCGGCTTGGTAAGAATAGGTACCTTTTACGGTTTTCTTGTTAACCTTAGTAACAAATGTGCTATCCGAATTGAATGTAAAACTCATTTTGCCATTTGTAATGCCTACCTTTGCCAATTGTTCATTCAACTTGCCTTCGGCTACTTCGGCAGCTGCCTTACCTCCAATATTAGAGAGCATATTCTCCGATTTCAGTTCTATTGCCGCACCGGTATATACCCATGTTCCTGTAATATCGACAGTAGTCGATTTACCTGTTACGGCATTTACTACCTTTTCGATATTGTCTTTGTTTAGCAAATCTTTCCACGATTGTGCATAGCTGTTTTGTGCCATCATGGCCATACAAACGATGGCTAAAATTAAAATTCTTTTCATACGATTACTTATAAAGTTCATTATTTATCTGTTCGATGTATCCCAATAGTTCTTCGCGGCCAATACGCTTCTCCGACGAAGTGATGAAGTGGGGAGGAAGTTCTTCCCATTGTTTCTTCAATTCATTCAAGTAGCGTTGTACATTATCTTTTGCTTGGCGCTCGCTCTTCAACTTATCGGCTTTAGTGAAAACAATGGCAAACGGCACACCGTTCTCGCCCAACCATTCGATAAATTCCAAGTCGATGTTTTGTGGTTCGTGGCGCGAATCGATTAGCACAAACAAACAGGTCATCTGTTCGCGTTGCAGAATATAGTTTTCGATGATACGCTTGATTTGATCTTTTCCTTTTTGTCCGCGTTTGGCATAGCCATATCCAGGCAAATCGACAATGTACCAATTATTGTTTATCAAGAAATGGTTTATCAGCATTGTCTTGCCTGGTGTAGCCGATGTCATAGCCAATCCATTCTTGCCGGTAAGCATATTGATTAGGCTCGATTTGCCCACATTAGAGCGCCCAATAAAGGCATATTCGGGTTTTGTACCAGAAGGACACTTCTTTACATCGGTGTTACTAATGACAAATGCCGCACTTTCTATTTTCATGTTTTCAGCGATTTTGATGCAAAGTTAATACTTCTTTTGAAAATTATGCACCGATAATCAGGAAATCTCGTAACTTTGCGCACTGATATATAATAATGTATATATGAACGGACAATATTCATCTACTTTACTCGAAAAAGCGGTAAACGAGTTTGCCAAGTTGCCCGGTGTGGGACGAAAAACAGCTATGCGATTCGTTTTGCACCTACTACGCCAAGACCAACCAACGGTGGAAGCCTTTGGCAATGCTATCGTCACACTGAAACGCGAAGTGAAGTATTGCAGGGTGTGTCACAATATTTCCGATACCGATATTTGCCAAATCTGTTCTCATCCGCAACGCGATGCATCCACAATTTGTGTGGTAGAGAATATTCGCGATGTGATGGCGGTGGAAGCAACACAACAATACAAAGGGCTATACCATGTATTAGGAGGAGTTATTTCGCCAATGGATGGCATTGGGCCAAGCGATTTGCAGATAGAATCGCTGGTGAATCGTGTTAAGGAGGGTGGCATTCAAGAGGTGATTTTAGCACTGAGCACAACAATGGAAGGCGACACAACGGGCTTCTATATTTGCCGTAAATTAGAGGGATACGATGTGAAGTTATCGTTCATTGCTCGCGGTATATCGGTGGGCGACGAATTGGAGTATGCCGACGAAATAACCTTAGGCCGAAGCATTGTGAACCGCACACCTTATATTAAAAACAACGAAATGTAAACTGTGTTATGGAACAAGAAATTAAACAAACCTCCAAACTACTTAAATCCCTTTATTTCGCATTTTGGTTTATAGCCATAGTTGCGGTTGTGTTGTGCGAAGTATTCGATGAATGGGGTGGAAGCTATGCCGATAACGACAAGGCCATCTACTTGGGCGAAACCATCCTTATTCTACTCACCATTATCTGCATTCCCTTCTCGCTGAAGTATTATGCACGCATGTTGACCAATAAGATTGATAAACTTTGCATTGCCGATGCTATCAAAGCCTATCGCACCATCAACTACCTGCGCTTGGCTTTATTGGCGTTGCCATTATGGGTGGGGCTATATATCTATTATCAAATGTTGAGTACAACGGGTATTCTCTGTGCCTTGATTGCACTTACTGCTTCGTTGTTCTGTGTGCCCAGCGAAAAGCGTATGCGCGAAGAATTGTTTATTCAACAAGAAAAGAGTGGGGAAGAGCATGAGTAATAAAACTTTTTTTATGGGCAAACAAGTACGCCTACGCGCATTGGAACCGGAAGATTTAGAGTTGCTCTACACCATCGAGAACGATTCGACAATGTGGGACATATCCAACTTCTCAGTGCCATATTCACGCTACCTGTTGCGTCAATACATTGCGCAAGCACAAAGCGATCTGTTTGCCGACCAACAATTACGTTTAATGATTGTACGCAATAGCGATGAAGCCGTTGTGGGTACTATCGACTTGATGAATTTTACCCCCATGCATAGCCGTGGCGAGATAGGTATTGCTATTCAGCAACAGTACCGATGCAATGGATATGCCACCGAAGCACTACAGCTATTTATTCAATATGCATTCGACTTTTTGAACTTAAAGCAACTTACTGCCCAAATTTTAGCAAGCAACGAAGTTAGTTTGCAGCTATTCCAATCGTGCGGATTCCGTTCGTGTGGCATCCTAAAATCGTGGTGGCGCATAGGAAAAGAGTACGAAGATGTACATTTTTTGCAGCTTTTACACGAATAAATAGCGAAAAACGCATTTTTTTTGAATATTTTTCGCTTCTACTATTGCAGATTTCAAAGAAATGCCTACCTTTGCACCGCAATCGCAAGAAAGCAACCCAGAATGGTGTGGTAGTTCAGTTGGTTAGAATACCTGCCTGTCACGCAGGGGGTCGCGGGTTCGAGTCCCGTCCATACCGCAAAAGCCTTGAAGTTCATGAACTTCAAGGCTTTTTGTTTTATGCAATATTCTCTTTTTTCAAAAAGGAGGCCCCTATGAGGAAGGTAATAGGATAAAATTATAGATTATTCTTCCGCTCCAGCTGCACGAAGAATAAATGTAGTGGCACCAATGGTTACAATGGCACCATCTTCGATGCGAACGCGGTCTTTATCGCCAAGGATTTCATTATTTAGGAAGGTGCCGGTCAGGCTTTGTGCATCGCGAAGGGTATAAATCAGTTCGTTTTGCTTGTTACGACGTACATTGATAATGCAATGGTGGCGATCCATGCTTCGATCGGATGTTTCGATGGGCACTTCGATGGGAGCACCCGGTTGACGACGACCAATGGTATTGTCGCCCTCTTTCAACGGTAATACTTGCTTGAAACCAAATACATTTTCGATAACTGTGATGCTACCAAACTCTTCGCTAAAGGCCTTTTCATCTAATTTTTCCTCTTTTTGTGGAGCTTTCATCTTAGTTTTACCCAATCGGATGCTGAATTGCTTTTTGCAATGTTCGCACACAAAAACAAGCGATTGGCCTTCGCTATATTTGGTTTCATCGAAAGTAAGGTAGTTTTCACATTTGGGGCAACGTATTCGCTTCATCAAATAATCTATTTAAAATCTGTTTAATTCGGGCTTACGCGGACGCACCATGGCGCGTCCCTACTTTTCGGACGCTGCACGCAACGTCCCTACTAATCACTAAACACTAATCGCTTTTATTTCCTTAAATTATAATGTTATTTCTTCAGCACCCAAGCGCCTTTGTAGGTAGCTTGTTGCTGGGCAGCCGCTTCGTTTGCTTCAGCCATAGTGGCGTATGAAGCTATGCTCACACGCATCTTACCACCACCAATAATGGCTTGTGCTTCGTCGTTTCCTGCCGACTTTAAACGATTTACCATAGCATGCACTTCGTCTTCTGTAGCCACACTTGCCACAATAACGTGATAGCGCTTGCGCACTTGCGGTTGTGGCTGTTTCACTTCGGCTTTTGGTGCAACAATATCTTCGGTGGTAATAACAGGGGTAATCTCTTTTCTGATTGGCTCTTGTTGCATGGTTTCTTCCTGAATAACGGGCTGAACCAATGGTTGATCAACTTTCTCTACCACCGCTTTCATCAATTGTTCGGTAGGAACCAATTCTGCACGTTCGGCAGAGTATTGCTGGGTAACAGGTACTTTATTGAACGGATAGATGTAGAAAAATGCCAATACCACAACGGCTACCATAGCTGCTGCCCATGCCGGACCGATACGCAATTTACGGTGATTGGTTTGCAATTTGATGGTGCGCTCTTCTTCGTGCGGTTGAGCAGCTTCTTTTTCAACAATACGCAGTGTTGCCGATGTAGCAAGCTTGGTTGTAACCGGCTTAACTAACGATTTCAATGGAAGCATTTCGAAACTTCCCAATCCGTAAAGGGCAGGAGTGGTCAGTTTGTTGTCGTAAGCAATGAAACTGACTTTATCATAGATTGAGTAGCGCAATTCGCCTATTTGTGGTAGCTCGGCTTTGCCGTTTTCGTG
>JAFYML010000072.1 GCA_017556595.1 Bacteroides sp. | reverse complement strand
TGGAGATTACCGACTTCACTTTTGCCGGCGAAGTGGATGATTTGCAAGAATTATGGGATTCGCAAGTAGATACTTTGCGCCGGACGTGTGGTTTTTAGTTTTTTTGTACTAATTTTGTGCGCTCATTGCTTGAATTAGTAAAATGCTACGCATAAAAAAGTTAGATATATTTATTCTTAAGAGCTTTTGCTTGCTCTTCCTAGGCACATTCTTCATCTGCCTATTCATCTTCATGATGCAATTCCTTTGGAAGTATGTAGATGATATGGTGGGTAAAGGATTGGAGATAAGCGTGCTGGCTCAATTCTTCTTCTACTCGGGTTTGACATTGGTTCCGATGTCATTGCCTTTGGCTGTATTGCTTGCTGCACTGATTACGTTCGGTAACTTTGGCGAACGCTTTGAATTGCTGGCCATGAAAGCTGCCGGCATTTCGCTTATCAAGATAATGCGTCCTCTCATTATCTTTATCACGTTCATCTGTTGCGTATCGTTCTATTTCCAAAACGTGATTGGTCCGCATGCGCAATCCAAGCTATGGACACTGCTCCTATCCATGCGACAAAAGTCGCCCGAGTTGGATATCCCCGAAGGTGCTTTCTACGACGAAATAGATGGATACAACCTATACATAAAGCATAAGAACCGCGAAACGGGTATGCTTTACGACGTGTTGATATACAACTTCGACAATGGTTTTGAGAATGCGCAAATCATCAAAGCCGACTCTGGACGATTGGAAATGACGGCCGACAAGCAACACTTGTACTTGCGTCTATATAGCGGTGAGCAATTCGAAAACTTGAAGTCGCAAAACATGAATCAGAAGAATGTGCCCTATCGCCGAGAAACCTTCCGCGAGAAGCATGCGATTATCGAATTCAACTCCGACTTCAACATGATGGACGAAGGCATTATGAGCGGACAAGCCACCAGCAAGAACATGGCCATGCTGCAACATAGTATCGACTCTATCAGCCATCGCAACGACAGTGTAGGTCAATCAAACTACCGTTTTGCCAAAGAAACGGTGTATCAGCATCCTGTGCTGAACAAGGAGGATAGCACAAAGATGCTTCAAGCCAAGCTGACCGAAGTAAACTTCGACAGTGTATTTGCCGCCACCACACTCCTAGAAAAGCAAAAGATACTATTATCGGCAAGTAGTAAAGCCGAAACTACCGGCAACGATTGGAACTTCAAGAGCATCGACATGAAGCAGAACGACAAGAATCTGCGCAAGCACGAAATCGGTTGGCACGAAAAGCTCACCCTCTCGTTGGCCTGCTTGATATTCTTCTTCATTGGTGCACCACTTGGCGGTATTATCCGAAAAGGCGGATTAGGGCTACCCGTAGTAATCTCGGTGCTTATCTTCATCTTCTATTACATCGTAAACAATACCGGCATGAAGATGGCGCGCGAAGGCGAATGGATAGTATGGATGGGCATGTGGACAAGTACCGCAGTGTTGGCTCCTATCGGTGCATTCCTCACCTACAAGTCGAACAAAGACTCGGTGATACTGAATGCCGATGCCTATATCAACTGGATAAAGAATGTATTGGGCATCCGCAGTGTGCGACATTTAGTGCGCAAAGAGGTCATCATCGAAGACCCCAACTACCAACAATTGCCTGCATCGTT
>JAFYML010000071.1 GCA_017556595.1 Bacteroides sp. | reverse complement strand
CAGAAAACACACAACACACAAAGTAACTCAATATAAGAAAGGAAAAGAATCAACAAAAGCTCAAGGAAGAAGAAGATACGATACCAAACAAAAAGGTTTTGGAGGATCTTTCGTGTCTCTATATTAAGATACTCATCAAACCAATCAAAAAAAATACAGGCAAAAAGAATCGAATCTTTTTTGCCTGTAATCTTAATATTAAATAGCTATCTATTTGTTGATAAATCCTCTTTCAAGGTCCTGCGACACATTTATCATAAAATCACCCATTCGCTCAAAAGCGTTAATAATATCCATAAAATAAACACTTGCCTGATAGTTCTTTCCATCGTTATCAATCTTTTCAATCACAGCATCACGAAAATCATTTCTCAGCGAATTAAGACGATCTTCGGAAGCATAAGCATTTGAGATATTGATAAGTTCACCCTTATGAGCAGCTATCAGATTCTCTATCATTACATCGTATGCATCGGCTACGGCTTCGGCCATGGCATTGAGGTTCTTGATGGCATCTGCATCAAATCTCTTCTTGTGAATATTCATTCTCGACAAGATGCGGCTGATGGTTTCGCCCGAATCGCCCAACGACTCCAGTTCGCTGATAATCTTATACATGGACTTGATTTTTATTGAAGTGCTTTCGCTGATTTCTTCTGTTGATACTTCGTTCAAGAACGCGGCAATCTCGTATTCTATACGGTCTGAAATCTCTTCGTACTTCACAAGTTTCTCCCGATACTCTTCGAACTTGTCGCTATTGGCTTCGTTGATGGCATTCTGTGCATAAGCTGCTCCTTTCTTTGAGATGCGGGCAAAATGAATTACTTCGTTAAATGCTTGCTCTACAGACAGCTCCGGCGTTCCAAGTGGACCGGCCGAAATGTATTTCAGTCTGAATACCTCCTTCTCATGATTCTTTGGAACGCGGATAATCCAGCTTACGGCTTGTGCTATCCACTTTGTGAACCAAACCAATAGCAACGTGTTGGTCAGGTTGAAGAGTGTGTGCAGCATAGACAAACCATACAAGGCGGCAGTACCTTCGGGTGAAGTCGAATCGGTAACTACAAAACCTTCGGCTGCCGGATTGGGTAGCCCGAAGAGGTTCTCGGTAATCACACCAACCAGTTGCAAGAATGGCTTGTATAGGATTAATGCCCAAGCAACACCGAATACATTGAATATCGTGTGCGACATAGCTGCTCGCTTAGCCTGTGTGTTTCCAACAGAAGCGGCAATGTTTGCGGTGATAGTAGTACCGATGTTTTCGCCAAGCACCATGGCACAAGCCATATTGAATGGAATCCATCCCATGCTGAGCATGATGAGCGTAATGGCCATTGTTGCCGATGATGATTGCAACACAAGTGTCAGAATGGTACCGAAAGCCAGGAACAGCAATACCGAACCAAAACCATGCGACGACCATGTGCTTACAAAATCCAGTACTTGCGGCGTTTCTCTAAGGTCGGGAACAGAATCTTTCATGAACGAAAGACCGAGGAACAAAAGACTGAAGCCTACAATCAGTTCACCGATATTCTTGCGCTGGTCTTTCTTCGAATTGGAGAATAGGAAACCGAATAGCATTAATGGAACGGCCAGAATAGAAATATCGGCCTTGAAGCCAAGCCACGATACCATCCAAGCAGTCACGGTTGTACCAATGTTGGCACCCATAATAACTCCGATTGCTTGTGCAAGAGTCAGAAGACCGGCATTGACAAAACTTACTACCATTACAGTTGTGGCCGACGATGATTGGATAATGCTTGTTATTCCCAATCCTGTCATAACACCCTTGAATGGATTTGATGTCATTGCAGACAAGAAACTTCTTAATCGCTCACCTGCAGCTTTTTGCAGGCCGGAACTCATCAGGTTCATTCCGTAAAGGAACATACCTAATGCTCCCAATAATGTAAATATTTGCAGTATACCCATAAGAAATAATTAACTTTACGGTTGCAAAGTAACTGCAAATATGTTACAAAAATGTTTCAAGCAGGTTATGCTTATGTTAAAGATGAGCAGTTCATCCCATTTTTCCTGTTAAATAAGCCTTTGTTCGTTCTTCAATTGGATTGGTAAACATGGTTTCAGTATCGCCATACTCCACCAACTCGCCCAGATACATAAACATCGATTTGGATGATATTCGTTTGGCTTGTACCATGTTGTGCGTCACAATCAGTATGGTTACTTCCTTTTGTAGTTCAAGCAACAGCTCTTCGATATGTTTGGTTGCAATGGGGTCGAGTGCCGATGTGGGTTCATCCATCAAAAGGATATCGGGTTTCATGGCCAATGCGCGGGCAATGCATAACCGTTGTTGTTGGCCTCCAGATAGGAATGTACCTTTTTTGTTCAAAACATCTTTCACTTCATCCCATAAGGCAACGCTTTTTAAGCAACGCTCTACGGTTGCATCTTTTTCGCTTTTGGACAAACAGATACCGTTCAATGCATATCCAGATAAAACATTATCGAAAATACTCATGGTAGGGAAGGGTGCAGGGCGTTGGAAAACCATTCCTATACGGCGACGCACATCAATTGGTTCCATGGAAAGGATGTCTTCTCCGTTTAGCAAAATCTCACCATCCACACGGATGTTAGGGTAGAGGCTATGCATAAGGTTTACGGCACGAAGCAGTGTGGATTTGCCACATCCCGAAGGCCCCATAATGGCTGTGATTGTATTCTTATCGATAGCTGCCGATACATATTTCACGGCCATAGTCTGCTTGGTATAGGATACACAAGTCTTCTTGAATTTAAGTATAGGTGTCATTGATTCCATCTTTTTGCAAGATATTTTGCTATTAGGTTTAATGTGAGTACGAATAATAAAAGAAATAGCGATGCTCCCCAAATCAGTTCTTGTAAATTGGGGTCGTTGAAAAACTCCCAGATAAGTAGTGGCACCGCCGATATAGGCTTGTCTATTGAAAAGCGAATAAATGAACAGCCTAAAGCTGTGAACATGAGCGGTGCGGTTTCGCCTATCACTCGCGAGATGGCAAGCAGCACTCCTGTAAAGATACCGCCGAAGGCAGCAGGGAGTTGTACTTTCAGCATCACCCGGGCACGATTGCCGCCAAGAGCCAGTCCGGCTTCCTTGAGCGATGCAGGCAGTATCTTCAACGTCTCTTCGGTAGAACGGATAATAAGTGGCAACATCATGATAAACAGTGCCACACTACCGGCAATGGCCGAATAGCCTTTCATGGGCACAACTACCCAAATGTAGGTGACAATACCGATAATAACCGATGGGGTACCTTGAAGCAAATCGGTCAGATAGCTAACGAACTGTGCAAAACGGCTTTTGCTATTCTCTGCCAAGAATGCACCGCAAAGAATACCCAACGGCACTGCCGCAATAATCGCCATGCTAAGCATAATCATAGTGCCAACAATGCCATTGGCAATACCTCCCGGTATGGGTTCGCCAGCTTCGATGGCTTTCATGGCCTTGTATGCTGTTGGCGTAGGTTCAGTAAAGAACGACCAGGTAAGCTGGTCATATCCACGTAGCAACACCTCACCTAAAATGGCAAGCAATGGCACGGCTGTAAGTGCCGCCAGCAAACAAATACTCCAACGTATCAATTTGTCTGTTGCCAAACGTTGTTGTGTTTTCAACTTATTCATAATCATGATATTCTTGCATGTTTAATCATTATTTTGCCAATCATGTTGATGAATGCTGTAATCAGGAAAAGAATCAATCCGATGGCAATCAAGGATGAAAGGCGCAAGTCATCGGCTTCGCCAAACTGATTGGCAATGATGGAAGCCATGGAATTACCGGTAGATGTTATCGATTCGGGAATGTTGTTGGTATTACCGATAAGCATCGTTACTGTCATTGTCTCACCCAAAGCGCGTCCGATAGCCAAGATATACGATGAAAAGATGCCGGAACCTGCAACGGGGAAAACCACTTTACGAACCACCTCGGCACGGGTGGCTCCCAGACTATATGCACCCTCTTTCAGCTCGTTGGGGACCATCTTGACAAACTCGGCACTAAGCGAAGCTGCATAAGGCACAATCATAATGGCAAGTACTAATGATGCAGTCAGGATGCCGGAGCCTTGTGGAGAGATGTTCAACTCCATGATGATGGGGCGTAGGGTATAGAATCCCCATAAACCATAAATGATGGAAGGAATACCGGCTAACAGGTCGGTTACAGTACTCAACACGGATGCCACCTTTGTTCCTTTGAAATACTCACCGACAAAAAGTGCCACAGGCAATGAAAAAGGAATACAGAAAACAAGAGCAAGCAAAGTGGTCATCAGCGTGCCGGTTATAAATGGCAGCGCACCATATTGTTCGGCACCTTCGGTGTAGCTCCATTCCGAAGAAGTCAAGAACTTTAGGAATCCGAAATGTTCGAACGCTTCGTATGCGTCGGTGACGAGGGCGTACACCACGCCCCCGCACACCATCGGCATAATCAATGCAGCGACAAATAATGTTATCCTGTACAGTTTATCGTTCATAGCTT
>JAFYML010000070.1 GCA_017556595.1 Bacteroides sp. | reverse complement strand
TGTACCATATGACATCCAAAGACGACCATCAGGGCCCATTAACAATGATGGGTCGATAGCATCGCAGTCTTCGTCGTATTCTGATTGAGCTACGAGGTTTGGTTCGCTATATTTGAAATCTGGAGAGTTGGGATCGAGTGTTTTGTTCCACATAGTGTAGATGATACCTGCGTGGCCACCACCTAAACCACCACCTGTAGCGCCATAAGCTACCAAGTAACGATCGCCAATCTTAATAGCATCGGGAGCTGCACCACCGCCAGGACGAACGGCACCGCTATCCCATGTATAACCGTCGGGCGAGATTAAACCGCCACCTCCAGTACCGAAGGTGTAGAATTTACCTTCACACTCCATGATAGTAGAAGGGTCGTGGATGTAAGGATTTCCAATTTGGGCTTCAGCCGAGTTTACGGCAGCCAACATTGCAATAGAGGCAATTAGTATGTTTTTCTTCATAATCATCTTTTTTTATTCTGTTGTAATTGTGAGGTTTGTAACAGGTTTACCTGCTTCATCCAAGAAGCGAACGCAGAAGTCGCTCATACCAGGACCGTTGATAACGGCACCGCGAAGGATGTTCTTTCCTTTCTTCAAGGTGATGCGCTTAGATGTGCAGTCGTCCATAACCATACGGCGGTCGCCTGACATTAACAACACTTCTTCGCCATTGAGCCACCACATAGAAGCTGAGTTAGAGCCTACAGCCATTCTAACTTCCATATCTTCGGGAGCATTGATAACGGTTACTGCCCAGAAAAGGATGCCATATTGTTGTTTCTTCAAACCTGTAGCAAAGCGGAACAACTTAACGTTGAACAATTTGCTATCAAGTGAGTGCCATTTCAATGTTTGCTTACCTACTTTAACCTTTTGGCCATCGCGAGGTATCATTGTGAATTGGTTCTTGAAATACTCTGTGTTGAATTGTTCGCGCAAGTAGCTGTCTACGAATACAGTGTTGCTACGATTTGGCTTATCGATTGGCTCGAGAAGTGACCAACGACGGATAAAACCTTCTGCATCAGGAGTCATTACTGCATCTGTAGCAGGAGTGAAATACTCGGTAATTGCCGGTGTTTTGTAATCTTTTGGCGGAGGAGCACCTCTACCCAGCATCATAGGAGGTTGTTGTGTTTGGGCTTGTGCTGCTAGCCCGATAAACATACAACTTGCAATTAACAATAAGAGTTTGTGTGTCTTGTTAATCATAAATTTACGATAATTAAAAAGTTAATATAGCAACCTTGTTTCTCATGAAATAACAAAAGGTTAGTTTTTGCATTTGGTTGCTTAGAAATGCATGGCTAAACAATTTGTAATACAAAATTAGTATAATTTTTATAAACGTAAAAATATTATAGAGTTTTTAGTATTTTGTAACATTTCGAGTCAGAAAGTCATCCGTTAGAATAGTTTCTTTGCATTTTCGAGTACGCTTATTACTTTGTCGCACCATGCATCAAATTCGGGATCTTCTTCTTGATATTCGGGGTGACTGAGGATGTAATCAATACATTTGCGCGCACCTTCTTCAAATCTGGTGGTAGCTTGATAGCCGGGGACGGCTCTTTTCAGTTTTGAGCAATCGAACACTACCGATGCCGCTTTGTCGCCAATGAGATTGCCTTCGATGTCGTACTCTTTCGGTGCAATATCGTTGAGGTAGGTCGATGATATATAATAAGGTTTAAAGGCTACACCAAGTGCATCGGCAACGGCCTTGTAGATTTGATTCCATGTGAGCGATTCGTCAGACATGATTTGGAAAACCTCGCCAATGGCGTGTGGGTTGCCGAGCAATCCGATGAATCCGCGTGCAAAGTCTTCGTTGTAGGTCATTGTCCAAAGCGAACTTCCATCGCCATGTACGATAACCGGCTTGCCTTCCATCATACGTTTCAGCACTTGCCAGCTACCTTTCATGCCGTGAAGACCTACAGGTACACTTCGTTCGCAATAGGTGTGGCTTGGACGGATGATGGTTACCGGGAAGCCCTCTTCGCGATAGTATTTCATTAGCAATTCTTCGCACGCAATTTTGTTGCGCGAGTATTCCCAATGCGGGTTGCAAAGTGAAGTGCCTTCGTTGATGATATAGTTGCGTACGGGTTTGGCATAAGCCGATGCCGAACTGATGTAAACGTATTGACGTGTGCGGCCAGCAAATAAACGATGGTCGCGTTCAACTTGTGCAGGTACGAAACCGATGAATTCGCATACGGCATCGAACATTGTGTCACCAATTTGGCGTAAAACGTCTGCTTCGTCGTCAATATTGGCAATAATTTGTTTTACATTTGCCGGTACTTCTTGTTGTCTGTTTCCACGATTTAATAACCAAAGTTCGTGTTCGCTCTCGGCAAGCTGACGGGTAATAGCACTACTGATGGTGCCTGTACCTCCAATGATAAGTATTTTCATGATTTTTATGTTTAAGGGGTTGTGATGCAAAAGTAATAAAAAGTGGTGAATATTGTCCGCTTTGTTCTTGATTTTTCTTGTAGATATGCAGAAGTAATATCTCTTTACACGAAAAAACGGTCAAAATCGGCCAAATTTTTTTCCAACTGAGAAAAAATATCTTCCCTTGAGGAAAAATTATTTTTCCCTACTGGGAAAATTTTTCGCGGCAATAGGCCTGTTTTTCGCGAAGTGAATATTGTTTACAATTGTGCTTGTATAAAATGCTTTTTTAGGCCTTGTGTGAACAATTCTTGAAATTGTACGTTTCTATTTAAGAAAAATTTGATATATTTGTCGCCATAAACTTAAATGATTTTACGTTATGAAAAAGATTTTTAGTCTGTTAGCAGTAGCTGTTTGCTGCTTTTTCTTAGCTACTCCTGCTCAAGCTCAATTGTTGAAGTGGGGTGTTAAAGGTGGTTTGAATTTAGCTGAGTTGGATATAAAAGGTCTTAATGCAGAAAGTTTGGAGGGAAATACTACAAGCTTTTTCATTGGTCCTATGGTGGAAGCAACTGTGCCTCTTTTAGGTTTAGGCATCGATGGTGCTTTACTTTACTCGCAAAAAGGTGAAAAAGAATGGAAACAACAAGGTATTGAAATTCCTGTAAATTTGAAATATACTATCGGTTTGGGTAGCACATTTGGCGTTTACTTGGCTGCTGGCCCCGATTTCTATTTCAATTTGAAAGATATTGATTGGGCAGATGTGAAGACTACACAAGTTGGTATAAACTTGGGTGCTGGTTTGAAATTGCTCAGAAAATTGCAAGTAGGTGTCACTTATCAAATACCTATGGGCGATACATTCGAAGGTATGGATCTTGTTAGTGGCGTTGAAAAAGCAGTTTCTGCTAAGACAAAAACTTGGCAAGTATCATTGGCTTATATTTTCTAAAGATAAGCAACTTTAAAACTTAAGGCGTTTAGAGGCACTTCGTGATGAAGTGCCTCTTTTTTTCTATTACTTCGGTTTGCACAATCTTTTGATAAAATAGGCTACGTTTTGGAAGAAAAAAATAAGTTAACTTCTTTTTTCTTCGCTCGGCTTGCATTATCTTTGTAACCGATGCAAAAATACGTGGATGTCATATTGCCTTTGCCCTTGCATAGCACCTTTACCTATGCATTACCCCCTGAGTTTGCCCCAGCGGTAAACGTAGGGTGTAGGGTAGTTGTGCCCTTTGGTCGCTCGAAATATTATACGGCCATTGTGTGCCGTGTGCATCAAGACAAGCCACAAGGTTATGACGTGAAACCACTGACCGAAGTGCTCGATAAGGAACCAATGCTTTTGCCTGTACAATTCAAGTTTTGGAAGTGGTTGGCCGACTATTACCTATGCACACAAGGCGATGTGCTGAAGGCGGCTTTACCTTCCGGATTGAAGTTGGAAAGCGAAACGGTGGTGATGTGCAACCCCGATTATGAAGCTACCGAGCCGCTCACGCCGCGCGAAGAGAAAATCTTTGCGGCTTTGGAAAACAATACCGAACAAACCGTTACGGCACTCGAACGCGAATTGGGATTGAAGCATATTCTTCCGCAAATAAAATCGTTGCTCGAAAAGGGCGCATTGTCCATCAAGGAAGAGTTGCGCCAAAACTATAAGCCACGAACAGAAACACATGTTCGATTGGTTGAAGACAAACGAAATGAAAATAGCATCAAGGCATTGTTCGACGAATTGGCAAAAGCACCCAAGCAATTGGATTTGCTGATGGCATACATGGAAATGTCGGGCATACTAGGACAAAATCCGCGCGAAGTGGCGAAGAAACAATTGCTACATCGCGTAATAGCAACGCCATCGGTGCTGAATGCGTTGGTAGAAAAACGCGTTTTCGAGTTGTATCAATACGAAGTCGGGCGTTTGGATAAGGATGTGAAGCTGGCGGATTCTTCGCTCAATGCGTTGAACAACCATCAGCAAAAAGCTTTCGAGCAAATAGCGCAATGCTTCCAAGAAAAGAATGTTTGCTTGCTACATGGTGTTACGGCAAGTGGAAAGACTGAAATATACATGCACCTCATAGCCGATGCTATCCAACAAGGGAAACAAGTGCTTTATCTTCTTCCCGAAATAGCATTGACTACTCAGATTACCAACCGGCTTCGAAGCGTGTTTGGCGATAAATTGGGCGTTTATCATTCGAAATTTCCCGATGCCGAGCGTGTGGAGATATGGCAAAAACAATTATCGGACAATCCATACAAAATTATATTGGGTGTTCGCTCATCGCTCTTTTTACCTTTCCAAAACTTGGGATTGGTGATTGTGGACGAGGAGCATGAAAATACCTATAAGCAACAAGACCCAGCACCAAGATATCATGCACGAAATGCAGCTATAGTGCTGGCTTCGATGGTAGGAGCTAAAACCTTGTTAGGTACGGCAACACCATCGGTAGAGAGTTGGTATAATGTGCAACAAGGGAAATATGGCTTGGTGTCGTTGACCGAACGATACAAAGAGATTCAACTACCCGAGATTATCCCCGTTGATATCAAAGAATTGCATCGGACAAAACGTATGAATGGCGCTTTCTCACCATTGTTGCTTCAATACATGCGTGAGGCATTAGCGCAAAACGAGCAAGTGATATTGTTTCAAAACCGACGTGGATTTGCTCCGATGATAGAGTGTCACACATGCGGATGGGTACCTAAGTGTCAAAATTGTGATGTAAGTTTAACCTATCACAAAGGATTGAATCAGCTTACTTGCCACTATTGTGGATATACCACCCCCTTGCCAACACGTTGTCCCGCATGCGAAGGGGCCGATTTGCGCAATAGAGGTTTTGGTACCGAAAAGATAGAAGCCGATGTACAAGCACTCTTCCCCGATGCAAAGGTGGCGCGTATGGATTTGGATACAACCCGCACGCGCACCGCACAAGATCGGCTCATCTACGGATTCCAATCGGGAGAAACACGCATACTAATCGGCACACAGATGGTATCGAAGGGACTGGATTTCGATAATGTAAGTGTGGTGGGTATATTAAATGCCGATACCATGTTGAACTTCCCTGACTTCCGTTCTTACGAGCGTGCCTTTCAGTTGATGGCGCAAGTAGCAGGAAGAGCAGGACGAAAGAGTAAACGAGGTAGGGTAGTGCTACAGACAAAGAGTATTGACCATCCCATCATCTCGCAAGTGATGAATAACGATTTTCAAGGAATGGTAAATCACGAATTGGCCGAACGACAACTTTTTCGTTATTCGCCCTATTATCGGATGGTTTATGTATATTTGAAGAATAAAAACGAAAAGTTGCTCGATTTGATGGCGCAAACCATGGCCGGAAAATTGCGACAACGATTGGGCGCAAGTCGAGTATTAGGCCCCGATAAACCGCCCGTAGCAAGAATACAAACTTTTTATATAAAAAAACTGATAGTAAAAATAGAAACAACTGCATCGATGACACGAGTGAGACAAGAATTGGTCGAAGTGCAAAAAGAAATGCAAGCCGAAGACCAATTTAAATCTTTGATAGTATATTACGATGTAGATCCTATGTAACCATATAAAAACACATTAATATTATGGCATCATTTATTGTAGAAGGTGGACACCGATTGAGCGGAACAATTACCCCGCAAGGTGCTAAAAATGAAGCGTTACAAATATTGTGCGCCACATTACTAACCTCGGAAGAGGTAGTGGTAGATAACATACCCGATATTTTGGATGTGAACAATTTGATTCAGCTCTTGGCCGAGTCGGGCGTTGAAGTGAATAAATTGTCGCCAAACAAGTATAGCTTTAAGGCAAAAGAACTGAACGAAAACTTCCTTGCTAGTCAAGAGTATCTGTTGCGATGCCGCTCATTGCGCGGAAGCATTATGCTCACAGGCCCACTTTTGGCAAGATTGGGACGTGCCGTAATACCACAACCCGGAGGCGATAAAATTGGCCGAAGAAAGTTGGATACCCACTTCTTGGGCATGAGAAAGTTAGGTGCCGAATTACACTATAACGACCAAACCGGTGCTTGCGAAATTGTGACAGATAAACTTACGGGTACTTACATCTTATTGGATGAGGCTTCGGTAACAGGTACGGCAAATGTTGTGATGGCAGCTGTACTTGCCGAGGGTAAAACGACTATCTACAATGCCGCATGCGAACCTTATGTGCAACAATTATGTAAGATGCTAGTGCGTATGGGTGCTAAGATTGATGGCATTGGTTCGAACCTATTACATATCGAAGGTGTGAAGAACTTGAAAGGTACCGAACATACGATATTGCCCGATATGATTGAAGTGGGTAGCTTCATTGGTATGGCGGCTATGACACGAAGCGACTTGACAATCAAGAATGTATCGTATAACGATCTTGGTATC
>JAFYML010000069.1 GCA_017556595.1 Bacteroides sp. | reverse complement strand
GTTTTGATTACCAAAGTTGCAGTTTCGGGCTTACTGCATCCCACTAATAGGATGATTGCCCCAAACAATATTATGTTTATACCAAATGTTTTCATTTTTAATAATAATATATAATTGAATTTACTTACGAAATCCTCCCCTAAGTTAGGGGAGGTGGCCTTTAGGCCGGAGGAGTGTGTTTTTGCGTTATGTATTCACACACTCCCTCCCCTTCGGGCACTCCCCCTAACTTAGGGGGAGAATTAAGAATAAATATCTCGAAGGTGATAATTACATCACTATAAAAACGCTAATTGACTTTTTCTACATCATTGACTAATCATCCTTACCAACTCCTCCATCTTATCCAAATTACGAGGGTCGGCATTCACTGGCAAGATATTACCAAAAGCATCAATAAGTTTATAGGTAGGGAATGAATTTACCTTCAGGAAGCGTTCTACGGCTTGTTGCTGTTCGTGAGGCAAGTTGTAGTGTACTACATTATCTCCCACAACCTCATACTCGGCAATGACATTCTTCCACGATTCTTCCGATGAGCGATTAGCCAAATAGAGGAATACCATATCGTATGGAGCTAAACGAGCATACTCTTCTTGCGAATGCGAAAGGGCTTCCTTGCATGGGCCGCACCATGTTCCCCAAATATCGAGCAAGATAATCTTGCCTTTATAAGGTTCTATCAGTTTGCGAAGAATCTTCTCGCCATCGCTCATGTCTTTCACCACATCGGCCGACTGTAGGTTTGCCGTTTTGGGTGTATTTCGCTTCTGAAGAGACAGATACTTGTCGTGAAGTTCCATAATGGTACGCTTGGCCAACGGATGTTTCACTTCGTTTTCAACAAACTCTACCATCGAATCGGGCATTGGTCGGCGCACATTGTCTATCGTTTTATAGAGTTCGCGTGCGATAAGAAATTCGCGAAGCAGTTTTTCACATCCAAGCGAATCGATAGCTGCAATAGTGGGGCGAATCATCGAGAACGAAAGTTCGTTGTTTATTTCAGAATTGTAGCGTTGCAACAAATCATTGAACGTTTTAGTCAATTCACTATTATTATACACATCGGCCAAAGCCTGTTTCTCTTCCTCTGGCGCATTGTTTATTTTCTCAATAAACTCTTTTTGCGAAGCTGGTAGTTGTTTCAATGCCTCTTTTTCTTTATCGGTCAGTGTTATCTTACCCCTTCTTCCCAATTCAAGAACAATTTCGGCAATATCCTCTGCGCTGATATGACCATCAAAATCGCTCACGCTATCAAGGTAATCGTCCATAAAAATGCTGAAATCACGATGGAGTGTATAAGGTTGTGGACGATTTTGCCAAAACTCCTTGCCCACATATCCCAAATAGTCTTGCGGCACATCGGAATTGGGAAAATAAAAACGTGCTTGCATCATATTACATGCTTGACTGTTTCGATATAATCCTTCGGCATAGTCGATGTAGCGTTGCGAAAGATTTGGATACATCGTTTGCAATTGTTTCAATCCTTCCATCTGTACAGCACGTATACTATCGGCTTTCGCCCATACCTTTGTAGCATCAGACTTACCTCTTCCCTCCGGAGTTAAATCTGCCCTACTTCTTTCAATGGGGTGCGCAAGCATTTCGTTTTGCAAACGTACGTTCTTACCCATAAATAGTTTCTGACCTGTAGCAAAATCGTTTAAGAAGAAATAGGTTTCGCCAGGTTCAAGAACAGAGTTCACACCGCTTCTTGCCCAATCTAAAAATACTTCCGAAGTGTTTAGTATCGGTGCCTTAAGTGTGAATCGTCCCAACGAATCCAAATCGGCAATAAAATCCTCCTCTTCTTCTATCAGGAAGTTGTTCATGGCCAATTCGAACTTATTATCCAACTGCCACATCTCCTCGGGCATATCCTTCAACCAACCGATGATAGTAACGTAATCGCCTTCGCGATAGCCGTTATCCTTGAAACCGCTTTCCATATCTTTTGTAGGATACTCGGGCATGGCAGCAGTAGTTATCGGGCTACAAGCCACTGGATTCAAACCGGCTACTTCAATGGAACGAATACCTTTCTTCATCTTGCTTACCTTGATTGGAAGAGTAATTGACTCGTCGCTTATCATCAATTCATAAACATCCTTCTTCGCTGTTTGGCTAATAATATTCCAAACCTTATTGGCATAGATAACATGTTCGAGTGTGAAACCGATGAACCAATCACCGGTAGCATTGTTGCGCCAATAGGTATCGGCAATGCCATGAGGAAGCACGCTTGCACTACGAATGTTCATTATCTTCCATCCGTTAGGTTCCAGAAAGTCCATTTGTTTGCAATCCACCGGTATAGGCTCGAAAGTCAATACAAAATCCACTTCACCCGATGCAGGCATCCAAAACTCTTTATCCAGCGTAACTACCGAAGCGCTTTTCACGGCATACTTTGCCCCGTCGGCTTGCAAGTAGGTGTTGCTATTCACCTTTATCCAATTACCGGGATGGTAGCTTATGTGTACACCAACTTCTGTTCGGTCGTCGAACAAACGCATATTATCTATTCGGATAGTCCTAAAATGGGAATTATATCCCGAAACGACTTCATCCCAAACCACTTTCGGTTTATCACTGCTCTGTGCGCTAACTGCACTTGCCACCAACAGAAGGAGCAAACAAGCAATAACATTCTTTACTTTCATACTAAACGTTAAAAATAAGGCGTTTTTATTACAAAAATAGAAATAGAGGATTGCGCCCACAATTATTTTAATAG
>JAFYML010000068.1 GCA_017556595.1 Bacteroides sp. | reverse complement strand
TTAGTCACGGCATGTTCAATTTTACGAAACACTTCATTGTTATCGGCATGCGGCTTAATAATCTTAATGGTTCGTGCGCCCGTAGCTACTACGCGTTCCAACTCTTCATCTTCGCCCATACCCATCCAATGCACGGCATTAGATAGTTTAGCTCCTTCGGCATACACACCCATTCCGTTGGGTGCTGTTTTATCTAAGTGAGAGAGAGCAGCTGTCATTATTGGTGTGTCGAACACCTCGCCAAAGAGTGTCATTTTCGTTGTAGGCAACACGGAGTCAATATAGCGTGTTTCCAACAATAGTGAATCAAAATAATCGCGTGTAATAGCATCGGGATTAGCAGTATAGTTCATTGTTATTATCTTTTAGTAATTTCCTTATTTATTTCATCCATTCTCTCGTCGGTCAATTCATACTTGCCAATCACAAAGATAGCAAGTACAAAAAGTGCGGCAGGTATCAGCGTCACAAGCCAAAGAATACCCTGCTCGGCAAGCGGTGTTTGCACACGGCAAGAAGCATTGAAGCCCACCCATGTAAGCACAAGTCCCGGTATCACACCGCCAAGCGCCATACCTGCCTTCATAAAGATACAGATAATGGCATTGACAATTGCCGCTACTCGTAGGCCGGTGGTATATTCGCCAAAGGTAACTACCTCTGGTACAAGCGCCCACATATAGCCCGTAGCCACAAGCACGCCCACACTCTTAACAAATTGTACCACACAGATAAGTGGGAAGCAACCTGCAAGCTGAGGCACCGAAACAATGAGATACATTAGCAGCATGCCACCAATCGAAATCAGCAAGAAGATGCGAAACATAGCCGCCTTGCCTATCCTTTTCTTAATAGCTGGAAGTAGCGGCAAAAATACAAATGCTGGTATCGTGCCTAACCACATAAAGACGGTAGTCATTAGCGGAGTAGCCCCAATGTTGTACGACATAAAGTACGAATCGGCCGCATTGCTAATACTCATCGTGGTAAATGCAATGATAAAGAAGATAGAAAGTACTCGCAACGGACGATTGCGCACCAACTCCATCCACAAGTCGCTCACTTTTACATGTGCTGTTTCGCTTGCATCCATCACAATGCGTTCCTTGCTTTCAAAGAAACAGAACACCAACAAAGCCAACCCTATTAGTGCATAGATACTCATCGTTGTAAACCATGCGCCGGCCGCCTCGGGAGTATTATACACCGCCTCCATTTGTCCCGTCGAAGCATTGTACACCTTTGGTGCAAAAAACGCAATCACCAACGGCAATGTTTTGATAATCAATCCTGCAAGATTAGCAAATAGCATACGCACGCTTGTCAGAATAGTTATCTCGTCCGTATCGCGCGTAAGCGAAGAGTTCAGTGCTCCGTAAGGCACATTTATCAATGTGAAACACATGCTCATGCCCACATACGTAATGTAAGCATAAAGCAACGAGCCGCTGAATCCGTTCCAAAAGCAAAGCATGGCAAAGCCCGCCAACGGCACACCAGCAAAGATAAGCCATGAACGATACTTTCCCCAACGAGGATTGGCTTTATCCACAAACGCGCCCACAATGGGGTCCCATATCACGTCGATGATACGCACCACCAAGAACATCACCGCCGACACGCTCGGTTTTAATCCATAAACATTCGTATAGAAAAACAACAGCCAGATACTGACCGTCTGATAAATAAGATTTTGCGCCAAGTCGCCCGCACTAAAGCCGATACGTTGCCGCCAAGAAAGCTTGTAATAGCCGTTTTCCATATAAAAAGAGGTATTAGTTGGTTAGTGTGCAAAGATAGAGAAATTACCAGACATTGCAAGAATATTGAACAAATATTGTGAGATAAAAACGAAGCTACCTTCATCGGCCTCCGAATATAACTTCATGAGCCGACAAAGGTAGCTTCGCAATGTATTAATGCTATGTTAGTAAATTATCAATCGCCTATCAAAATATCCATTTTCGGTACGCGCTTGCTGATGTAGTTTTTCAACACCTTCACTTCGCCTTCATACGAACCGGCTGCTTGTGGATTTTCGTGCACCTTCTGATCTAATATTTTCCAACGGAGGAAGTTCAAGGTTTGTGCTTCGTCAAGGAGAGCAGCTGTTTGGTCGATGTATTCGAGCAACGATTCGGCCGTGATGTTTCGCTCAGTGCGAGCGGTTTTCCACATCTCTACCAAGCGCTTGCGAGCTTCGGTGTCTTCTTTCACAATACGGTTGGCAATGTCGCGCATAACGCCGCTTGCAAGGTTTACTTGGGTGGTGTAGAGGAAGTCGTTGAAGCGTTCGGTGGGGTATGCACGCTTTTCGTTATCGAAAGCAATATCGAAATCCCACACGGGGCCAAAGACAAACTTGTCGCTATTGCGGTCTTTCGTCATGTGTACACTCCAAAAGATATCGGGATTACCGCATAGCTCGCCTATCATGAAGTAGCGCAGGTAGCTATCCAAATCGATGTACTTACGATATCCTTCGGCTTCATCAGTAAAGTTATCAGCAAAGAGAGCTCGTTCCCATTGGTTGAAGTAGTTATTGATGTAATTGTATTGTTGCGACACAATATCGTCTTCGTCGGGCGACTTAATAGTAACAGGTATGCCGCGTTCCGACACGAACATAGACTTCTCACTCCATGCATACGAGTCTATCTCAATATGATATCCCCCACTCAACGCAGGCAACTCGATATCTTCGGGCTCCATCTCGGTAATGTTGATACGATTTTTGTTCACCTCTATTTGGTCGCAAAGTTGGTAACATCCGCGATATTCACCATTCAAAATCACCTCTACTGGGCGGCAATAAGCAGTATATGGCATACCCATGCGACGGCTGATTTCAAAGGCCAAAATATTGCGCATCAACGTTTTGTCACCATAGTTATTGATAAGTGTCCACTTCTTTGCCTTAGCGGGTGCATCGAGCAGTTGTTGCTTGCTTTCAAACTTCAAGCGGTAGGGTTTCTTAGGGAAATTCCAACTAGCATTACCGCGTCCGCGCACGCCGGTATTTTCTGCTTGGAATAACTCTTTTCCGTCTTCAGAGATGATATAGACAAGCGAAGGGATTTCGTTCTCTTTCGAGGTAATATCTTGTGCACCTTGTGTGTTGATAACTACCGTAGGGAGATTGGTCACTTGATATAGTTGCGAGTCGTCGCCTTCGCCTTTATAGCCATGAAACTCCAACTCGGCGAGGTTGCAACGCACATCGTTGGGCGACATATAGCGCACATAACGGAAACCGCGCGAACAATTCACATCTTCGTAGCTCATCTGATACTCAACACCCTCGCTCTTAATCATATGAATGGGCAGCGCATCACTAAAGTCAGGATTGTTGGCACCTTGGATAACGGCCAACTGCACGCGGTGTTTTTGGGTGATGCGTGGCGAATAGCCTATCTTGGTGATGACATGCTTTTCGCCTAAATCAAGACCTACCCAAGCGCCTGAGCGGTCGTACGAAGCGAAGAAGGTTTCGAAATCGCCATCGAACACATTCACTTTCGTATTTACGGTATTGGTTTTGCTACTATTATTATTATAATCTACCGACCATTCCGAGCCGATGATAGTACCCTTCAACGAGCCGTTACTTGGCGTAGGGTCAGGTTCGGGTTCCGGTTCAGGTTCTGGCTCGGGGGTTGGTTCTGGTTCAGGTTCGGGTTCTGGCTCGGGCGTAGGTTCTTCGGGCACTTCAGGAGTGGGCTTCTCGGGAGCTACCGGCTCTTCGTCCGAACAAGCAACAAACGTCAACGCAGCGAGCGCAAAGAATAATAATAGCAATTTGTGTTTCATCGAGATATAATTTTAAGATTGTTTCATTAACTTTTTCCGAGTGTAAAGATAGCAATTTTATTCTAGATAGACAAGCATTTTTCATCTTAATTTCATCACCAATTTAACTTAATTTTTTGTGCTTGCAAAGGAGGGCGAATCACTTAAAAGTAATGGTAAGATAAGGCTTATCCAATTGGTCTTTTACCCAATAGTAGGAGTCTTCGGAAATAATAACAACACAATCTTGGATTTCTTTAGAGAGATTTTTGAACATTCTATCTACATTAGTAGATTCATCTATCGTAAACTTATCCAATCGCAAAGCAGTAAGATTTTTGCATGTGAGAAACATAAGCGACATATCCTCAACTTTTTCGGTGGTAAAACTAGAGAGATTCAACGTTCTTAGCGCACGACAATAGGCAAACATATTGTTCATATCTGTAACGTTGGAGGTATCGAAATTCGGTACCTTCATGCGTATCAATCCTTGACATTCATAAAACATTTTGCTCATGTTTGTAACATTGGAAGTTCTAAAGCTAGACAAATCCAACTCCGTCAACGATTTGCAATAATTAAACATTTCGCTCATGCTTGTAACGTTCGAGGTATCGAATCCTGATAAATCTAAAGCCGTTAAAGACAAGCATTGATAGAACATGCCATACATACTTGTAGCGCTACGCGTTTTAAAACCACTCATATTCAGCGTCTCCAACGAGCGACAATTAGCAAACATACGATTAAAATTGCGCACATTGGTAGCATCCAATCCAGAAAGGTTAGCCTCCTTCAAACGCACGCATCCATTAAACATGCCCTCCATATTGGCTACAAGCGAAGTGTTGAAATTGGACAAATCCATAGAAGCCAAATAATCGCATCCATAGAACATGTTCGACATATCTGTGACGTGCGAAGTATCGAAGTTGGACAAATCTAAGGAAGTCAACGAATTGCATCCATAGAACATGCTTGACATATTGGTTACATGCGAAGTATCAAAACTGGATAAATTCAACGATTTAAGGGCGGTACAACCGCTAAACATACCCGACATATCGGTGATATGCGAAGTGTCGAAACACGACAAATCTAAAGAAATCAAGTTGGAACAGTATGAAAACAGTTTGTAATTATTGGGCGAAAGGACAATTTTATCAGCAGGAGTGACAACTTTCAAAATCTTACCATCAAAAACAGCATAAATAGGATAATCCGAATCGGGAGTAGATATTACAACATGATTGGCAGGCGCTCTTTTTACTCCGGTAGTAAATTCTATATAGGCAAAGAAACTCAAGTAATATTCATCTGTTAAAGAATAGATTTTTTCACTAACCGATACCTCATCCAACAAAATAGCTTTTTTATCGCCATCACCCAAGGAATCATCATCCCTATTACATGCTACCAAGCACACCATCAATGCCATCAATAGCAATCTATATATATTTTTTTCTTTCATAACGCTTCGAAAAAGTTAATTACCCGTCCAAATATTTACCTTAATGTATGGGGCAGAGAGTTGACTTCTGACACATAGATACGACTTTTCCAACATGGTTATCGTACAATCTTTTGCCGAAGAGGAGAGATTTTTAAACATATCCGTCTTGGCTGTTGAACTAGTAATGATGAAATAGGTAAATTTCAAGGTGCGCAAGTTTACACAATCCGCAAACATTTGCGACATCTTTTTTGTGTTGGGTGTATTAAAACTGGATAAGTCTAACGAAGACAACGAGCTGCATCCAATAAACATTCTAGACATATCCACCACGTTGGAAGTGTTGAAGCTTGACAAATTTAGCAACGTCAGGTCTGAGCATCCCATGAACATATCACTCATATCCGTAACATTAAACGTTCTAAAGCTTGTCAAATCCAGCGAAGACAACGAAATGCATCCATTAAATATGCCACTCAGATTTTCAACCTTATCGGTTCTAAACTTATTGAAATTCACCGTTTTCAGTGAATAGCACGATGTAAACATCATCTCCATAGTTTTCAATTCAATGGTATTCGTATTGGAGAAATCTGCTTTTTTCAACGAAGCACACCCTTCAAACATATAAATCATGTCTGTCACTCTAGAAAGATTATTCTTTGAAAAGTCTATATTCTCCAACGACGAACAATCAGCAAACATCCTTTTCATGATTTGCACATTAGAGGTGTTTATTTTAGACACATCCAACGATTTCAGCATGGAACATCTAAAAAACATATAAGTCATATCCGTAACACAGGAAGAATTAAAATCAGAAAACTTTATCGATTCCAAAGAACTGCAACTCGAAAACATGCCTTCGATGGTTTTCACCTTAGAAACATCAAAACTTGAAAGATCCAACGACTTCAATCCACGACAATCTAAAAACATATAAGTCATGTCCGTTACATTGGAAGTATCAAATTTTGAAAGATTTATGGATTTCAAATTGGCACAACCAGCAAACATATTCGACATGTTGGTTACATTGGACGTATCGAATTTAGATAAATCCAACGTTTCGAACGGATAGGATCTAAACAAATAGGAACAGTCGGAAGGAAGCACAATTTTATGCCCAGCTGTAATAATCCTAAGGCGGCCACTTGTGTACAACATGCCATAGATGGGATAATCCGATTCGGGCGCGGACAAAATGGCATAATAATCGGTAGGCGATGATTTATCATTTACAATAAACTCTACCGATGTAATATATTGATTTCTAAAATATTCCATCAAGCTTTTACCGCTTGCCATAATTGCTTGCTTGCCACCATCTATCGCAAGTGCATCGTCATCCTTACTACAAGCTACTAAGCACAAGAGAAGGGCTAACAATCCTAACAACCTAAGTGACTTCATATTTTTCATTCCTACCGCATTTGTTATGTTCCTAAAAGCAATGCAAATATAACAAATATGATTTACCCAAACAAGGATTCGCACTAAGAATATCATCACAGAAAAGAAAAAATCAGCATGTGGACAATGTGGACAGTGTGGACAGTTGTTTTGTGTCCACATGCATTTTGCCCAAACGCCCCTAAAAAGTAAC
>JAFYML010000067.1 GCA_017556595.1 Bacteroides sp. | reverse complement strand
TGTAATCACTACCCGCTATCAGCAAGAGAAAAACCTGTTTAGCATCAGCGTTACCGACAATGGACATGGCATCTTACCCGAAGTGCAAGATAAGATATTTGTACCTTTCTTCACCACTAAGCAACGAGGTTCGGGCATTGGCTTGAGCCTATGCAAACAAATCATGACGCTGCATGGCGGTAGCATATCGGTGAAAAGTGAAGAAGGAGTAGGCTCTACCTTTACACTGAAGTTTTTCTGCAAGTAAGTTTTTTCCCTCATAAAGTTCTTGTATATACACAAATATTCGTACTTTTGTATAGAAAAACAAGAATCAATTACCTTCATGAAAAACTTCATACTGAAATATGGAAAGGAAATCCTTACACTTTTATTCGGAATAGGTGTATGGCTTTTTTGGAGTAACCTTTATTGGGGACATTTGCTTTACCAAGAATTGCTACAAATGTTTCTGTTCGATACCGATTATTGGCAGGAACGAATGGCCGTAGCAGGCGGATTTGCCGACTATGTGGCAGAGTTCTTGACACAATTCAGCTACATCCGTTATCTCGGGGCAGCTATCATGGCTGTTCTTTTCGTGTTTATCCAACGATTGGTGTGGAAGATTGCCGAAGGCTGTGGCGCATCATCGCAATACTATCCGCTATCTTTCCTGCCGGCACTATTATTATGGGGCGCTATGTGCAACGAAGATATGTTGCTATCACTGCCCATCGCTTTACTACTTGTGTTGCTGACTATACGTGCCTACCAAGTTATTGACCAACAACGTTGGAAAATTCTCTATTCGCTACTGATAATTCCTGTTTTGTATTGGCTGACCGGAGCTGCACATTTTGTGTTTGTGTTGTGGCTTGTCTTTGCGCTATGCACTCCGATATCAAATATTAAGAAGGGATGGCTCGTTGCTATCATCTCTCTGCTGATTGCTTTCGTAACGCCCTACATTGCTGGCCATTACCTACACTACCCCATGAAACGATTGTTCTTGGGATTGAACTATTTCCGTTCGCCAGATGTATATCCTTTCCTCATTCCACTATCGGCACTCAGCATGGCTATAGTGCCCTGGGCAATGAAGATTCTGCCTGCAATGAACAAGCAAGCAAGTGTCAAATCGGTTGGGTTGGGCGTTCTCTTGTTTGTGGCCGGTGGCTATTTTGTTTCGTTGCAAATGAACACCAAGCGCGAAGAGATTTTCCAATACCACCAACTCACTTGCCGCAACGATTGGGGAAAAATCATTGCTATGGCCGAGAAGGAATCGCCCACCGAGCCATTGGCTGTTAGCTGTTTGAATTTGGCATTGGGCAAAACCGGCCAACTAACCTCACGCATGTTCCACTTTTACCAATATGGCATTCAAACGTTGCTTCCTGTCTATAGCCCCGGCTTCATCACACCGATTGTAGCCAGCGAAATGAGCTACCATTTGGGCATGATTAACGAGGCATATCGCTATGCTTTCGAAGGCATACAAGGCACATTGAACTACCGAAAAAGTGCCCGTTTGTACAAGCGCTTGGCCGAAACCAGCCTGCTGAACGGTAATTACGAAGTGGCCGAACGCTACTTGCTTGCCTTGCAAAAGACCATCTACTACCGTAAATGGGCTACACGCACCATGGAGTATGTGAGAAAGCCAGAATTGATAGCGCAACACCCCGAATGGAAACGCTTACTTCAATACCGTTTCAAGAACGACTTCCTATTCAGCGAACAGCAAATGCCTGCTATCTTGCTCGAACTTTTCTACACCAACCCTTCCAACG
>JAFYML010000066.1 GCA_017556595.1 Bacteroides sp. | reverse complement strand
TGTGTTATGTTACATTTCTTTTTGTTTTTCGAACATATAACCCTTTTGGAGGGAGTTGAAACGCTTCAAAAACTAAAAAAATACGAATTTTAGAATATAACAAGAGCGCGCTGATATTTAAGAAATACCAGCGCGCTCTTGTATGATGAGAAGGGTTATTTCAATGAGAACGATGATTCTCCTATCATGGTTCCATCAGCGAAAATATATACTCCATATGTTCCTGCTTGGAGGAATTCTTCCACATCCCAATATACGGTCACGGTTTGTTCTTCACCAGTGTATTCGATGTATTTCTTGATAGAATATTGCAATTCTCTGTTTTCGTAGGTGAAGGTGTCCGAAGCGCTCTTGCTCAATACTTCATTGCCGGGTTGGGTAAGGCGGATGTACAGTGTGCGTTCTCCTGTTTTTGCCGTGATGTTTTTGACAATAGTGAATGATACGGCAATTTTCTTGACATTTTTCACTTTCTCCGTCTCCTTGCCCCTTTTGTTTTGTGTATGTACCTTGATGTTGGTAGCATCAAGTTGTGCAGCCAAAGCCACCTTTTCATTCAGCGTTTTCTTTTCTTCGGCCAAATTGCTGATTTGTCGGGTTGCTTCGTTGTATTTTTGTTTCACAACCTTGTTTTCGGTAGCCAATGCTTCGTTCAGTCGGTTCAGTGAGTCGATTTGTATGATGTAGTTTTTCATCACTTCACGTACTGTTTTCAGTTCTTTCTTCAGACGTGTGATTTCTGCGGCGTTGCTTGATTTTACTTGGCGCAACTCTTCCAACAGGCGTTGGGTCTTTAATTTTTCGCTTTCCAGTTTCTGGCGCAGTGAATCATTGTTGATTTGAATCTGAAGTTCGTCGTATTGAGTGGCGAATGTGGTGTACTCGTTTTCCATTTCTTCTTTCTCGATGGCAAACAATTCGCTCATTTCCTTGTTTTCCTGTACTTGGCGGAATGCAAAGAATGAAATGCCTCCGATAATGGCTATCAGTAGGACGATGACGATAATCAAAATTTTGCTTTTGTTCATAAGTTTGTTGCTCTATTTTGCGGCAAAAGTACAATAAATAATGTATATAAAACGAAATTTAATATGGAAATTTTTCTTTAAACCAACAGAAGATTGTAACTTTGCAATTGTAATTAGTATGATTTATCAACTTTAATAAAATATTGAGATTATGTCAAAAGTAACCGTAGTTGGCGCAGGTAATGTAGGCGCTACATGTGCAAATGTTCTTGCCTTTAACGAAGTGGCAGACGAAGTGGTAATGCTCGACGTTAAGGAAGGTGTTTCTGAAGGTAAAGCAATGGATATGATGCAGACAGCTCAGTTGTTGGGCTTCGACACCACCGTTGTAGGTTGTACCAATGACTATGAAAAGACTGCCAATTCGGATGTTGTAGTGATTACTTCAGGTATTCCTCGCAAGCCAGGTATGACTCGTGAAGAATTGATTGGTGTGAATGCTGGTATCGTGAAGTCTGTAGCTTTGAACATCTTGAAGTATTCTCCAAATGCTATTCTTGTTGTTATTTCTAACCCAATGGATACCATGACTTATTTGGCATTGAAAGCTCTTGGCTTGCCTAAGAATCGTGTTATCGGTATGGGTGGTGCTTTGGATAGCTCACGTTTCAAATACTTCTTGTCACAAGCATTGGGTTGCAATGCTAACGAAGTAGAAGGTATGGTAATTGGTGGTCATGGTGACACTACTATGATTCCTTTGGCACGTCTGGCTACATACAAAGGTATTCCTGTGAGCACTTTGCTTTCAGCAGAAAAGTTGGACGAAGTAGTTGCTTCAACTATGGTAGGTGGTGCTACATTGACTAAACTTCTTGGTACATCTGCATGGTATGCTCCAGGTGCAGCAGGTGCAGCTGTAGTTGAATCTATTCTTCACAACCAAATGAAGATGATTCCTTGCTCAGTTTACTTGGAAGGTGAATATGGTGAATCAGACATCTGCTGTGGTGTGCCTGTAATCCTTGGCAAGAACGGTATCGAAAAGATTGTTGATATCAACTTGAACGAAGAAGAAAAGGCTAAGTTTGCCGCAAGTGCTGCTGCTGTTCGTGCTACTAACGCAGCTTTGAAAGAAGTAGGTGCCCTCTAATACCTATTATTAATAAAGAATTAAAGGCGTGTTGTTTCGGCAACGCGCCTTTTTTTGTTGGTATAAATTGTTTACACGTAAAAGTACCCTAAAACAACCTATATTTTTTCCCTACTGAGAAAAAATATTTTTCTAGGAGGGAAGACTTTTTTTCCTCGTAGGGAAAATTTATCGCCCTTTTAGCGCCTTTTTTGTGCGTTGAAAATAACTTACATTTGCAAACTTTATTTTTTGCTAATTCAACAAAAGTAGTATTCTGTTGTTCTTGTATATATAGAGATTGTCAATTGCGCGATAGAATTAATCTGTTGGAGGAGCTATAGGCATGAACTATCTTTGCAACAAAGAAAAGAATAACTAACCCTTTAAAATATATGATTATGGCAACAAAATTTTATAAGTGTAACCATTGTGGTAATGTAATAGTAAAAGTAGTAGATAGCGGTGTCCCAGTAGTATGTTGTGGCGAAAAAATGCAAGAGTTGATACCTAATACTGTAGATGCAAGCAACGAAAAACATGTGCCAGTAGTTACTCGCTTGGACAATTGCAAAATAAAGGTTGAGGTAGGTAGTGTAGCTCACCCAATGACACCAGAGCATCATATAGCTTTTATTTATGTGGAAACAGAAAATGGCGGCATTCGTGTTGACTTAACAGATAAACCCGAAGCAGTGGTTTGCGTATGCACAGGTAAACCGATTGCCGTTTACGAATATTGCAATCTGCATGGATTGTGGAAAGTGGATTTATAACCACGGATTTTATTGAATGATTGATTGGTGGGTGGGTGCATAAGTGTGCATCCACCTTTTTATTTATGAAATATTTTTCCATTTTTTTTGCTTTCCTTGTCCTATTCATTACTTTTGTGGGATAAAGTAATTTGCAAGTCATGAAGAAAAACGTAGCATTGGCATTATCTAGTGGAGGCCCGCGCGGCTTTGCCTATATTGGAGCAATCGAAGAACTTGTAGAAAGAGGCTATAACATAACATCCATTGCGGGTACCTCCATAGGTTCCTTGATAGGTGGTGTATATGCATGTGGCGCGTTACCGCAATTCAAGGAGTGGCTCTATTCGCTCGATGCTTGGAAGGTATTTACACTGATGGATCTCTCTATCAGTAAAAACCATTTTGTAAAGGGCGATAAGATTATTTCAGCAATGAAAGAGGTGGTGCCCGATGTAAATATTGAAGATTTGCCTATTTCTTATCGTGCCGTTGCTACCGATTTATATACAGGACAAGAGGTGGTGTTCAATAGCGGAAAACTATTCGATGCTATACGCGCTTCTATCTCCATTCCTTCGCTTTTCCGCCCTGTGAAGCATGGCTTGACTACACTGATAGATGGCGGCATTGCTAATTGCTTGCCTATGAGTAGGGTGACGCGCAACGATGACGATATATTAGTTGCATTCGATGTGAATCATGTTGATGTGACTGAAATCCAGCAGATTTTGCTTCGTGAACACAATGCTCGTCAGGTGGACGAATCGTTTGAATTGCAAAAGCGTAGTGAAGTGCGCGATTTGATAGATCATGTGAAAAATCAGAACGATACGTTGGTGAATCGTCTAAAATATGCAGGAAGTAAAAGTATTACTTTGCTGAAGGATGTGATGAGCTATAAGAAAGCGTTCGACGAAGATACGGCTTTGGATTATGCCGATAACTATTACGATTTGTTAGAGCGTACGTTCAGTTTGATGAATCATCACAATACAGAGTTAGCAATCAAGTTGTATTGTCCCGATGTATTGGTGAAAATGCCGTTCGATGCCTATGGTGAAATTTCCGACTATGCTAAGGCAAATGAAATTTCGGAGGTTGGAAGACGATTGATGCGAGAAGCGTTGGATAAATACGAATTAACCAACATCGAATAATAGCTATCGTGCATCAATGCCCCACATCATCTTGTTGCGCAACGCATCGAAGAAAATGTGATTGTATCGCTTCACAACTTTGATGCTATAATCGGCCTTGCAAATAGTGAGGCGAGTTGTCTCTTTGCACGATTCGCTTCGTCCGTCTACGGCCACTAAAAAGTTGTGACTACGACTCTCTACATCGAGCGTCAATTCCCAATCGTCGCAAATCACGATAGGACGCACGTTTAAGCTATGTGGCGCTACGGGTGTAATGGCAATGGTATTGCTATGAGGCACCATGATAGGACCGCCTACACTCAATGAGTAAGCCGTTGAGCCTGTAGGGGTTGCAATAATCAATCCGTCTGCTTGGTAGGTGGTTAGGGGTGCCCCGTTGATGGCTACTTTGATGCTAATCATTGACGAACTGTCCCGCTTTAACACGGCAATTTCATTCAATGCATACGGCGCTTGTTGCAAGTTAACATCGTCGCACTTCAAGTGTAATACACTGCGCTCTTCTACTTTATACTTGCGATTGTATATTTCATCGATGGTGCTTTCAATATCGTCGGGCGAAATGTCGGCCAAGAATCCTAAACGGCCGGTGTTGATACCCAGGATAGGAATGTTTTTCTTACCCACTCGTTGTGCTGCTTTCAAGAAAGTACCATCACCACCAATGCTGATTACCATATCTGCTTGAAAATTTTCTCCATCAAACAATTCGGCCGTTGGTAGTGTTAAATGTAAGTCATCAGTTAGGAAATGATAAAACTTGCGGCATACACAAAGTTCGGCACCACGCTGCTCAAGAATGTGAAACAAATTCTCGGCATGCGATGATTTATGGGCTTGATAAGTATTTCCAATGATAGCAAACTTCATAATCGTGGATTTAGATTGCAAAGATAGTGTAAGGTGCGAGGAGAACAAAATAAATTATTTGTTTTTTATCCCAAGCCGCCGTCTATCTTATCAAAAGTTGCTATTTTTTTCTTATAATGCCGCGATGATATAGGTATATTTTGTATTTTTGTCCCGATAATAGATAGTATTATGACTAAGTTAAGTGTAAATATCAATAAAATAGCCACTTTGCGCAATGCACGCGGAGGCAATGTGCCCGATGTAGTAAAAGTGGCATTGGATTGTGAAGATTTTGGTGCCGATGGCATTACGGTTCATCCGCGTCCCGATGAACGACATATCACTCGCAAGGATGTATTGAACCTACGCCCTGTGTTGCGCACTGAATTTAATATAGAAGGAAACCCTTCGCCCGAGTTTATCGATTTGGTGTTGAAGGTGAAACCGCATCAAGTAACCTTAGTGCCCGATAGCCCAACCCAACTCACTTCAAATGCCGGATGGAATACAAAAACTCATCAGTCATTCCTAACCGAGGTATTAGAACAATTCAAGCAGGTAGGTATTCGTACTTCGGTTTTTGTCGATGCCAATCCTGAGATGGTGGAATATGCTGCTAAGGCAGGTGCCGATAGAGTAGAACTATACACCGAACCCGATGCAACCCTTTTCCCGAAGAATCCCGATGCGGCAATCGCTCCTTTCGTCGAGGCTGCTAAAGCCGCTCGTAAGTATGGATTAGGTTTGAATGCCGGTC
>JAFYML010000065.1 GCA_017556595.1 Bacteroides sp. | reverse complement strand
TTGAAAGAGGTGGCACAAATGAATGCCGAGGGGAAAGATGTTATCAGTTTAGGTATCGGCAGTCCTGATATGCCCCCTTCCGAAGAGACAGTAGCAACGCTTTGTCGTGAAGCACAAAATCCGAATGGACATGGCTATATGCCCTATGTGGGTATTCCCGAATTGCGACAAGCTTTTGCCGATTGGTATCAGAAGTGGTACGATGTAACCTTGGATGCCAAAAGCGAAATTCAGCCGCTGATTGGTTCGAAAGAGGGAATCTTACATGTGACTTTGGCCTTCGTAAATCCAGGCGACCAAGTATTGGTTCCTAATCCGGGTTACCCCACTTACACATCGCTCAGCCGCATTTTAGGTGCCGAGATTGTGAACTACGATTTGAAAGAAGAGAATGGTTGGATGCCCGATTTCGACGCATTGGAACAGATGGACATGAGCAGAGTGAAACTGATGTGGACCAACTATCCCAACATGCCAACCGGAGCAAATGCCACACCGGAACTTTACGAAAAGCTCGTCAGCTTGGCTCGTAGAAAAGGTATCGTCATCGTGAACGACAACCCTTACAGTTTTATTTTGAACGACAAACCATTGAGTATTCTCAGCATACCTGGAGCTAAAGATTGTTGCATTGAGTTCAACTCGATGAGCAAAAGTCACAATATGCCTGGATGGCGAATTGGTATGTTAGCTTCGAATGCAGAATTCGTACAATGGATACTGAAAGTTAAAAGTAACATCGATAGTGGTATGTATCGCGCCATGCAATTGGCCGCAGCAACGGCACTACAAGCCGAACAAGATTGGTATGACGGCAACAACCATAACTATCGAAACCGACGCAAGATTGCCGGAGAGATTATGGATGTACTTGGGTGTACATACGATGAACAGCAAGTAGGTATGTTCCTTTGGGGTAAGATTCCCGATAAATATACCGATGTGGAAGAACTAACCGAACGCATTTTACACCAAGCAAGGGTATTTATAACACCCGGATTCATCTTTGGAAGCAACGGCAAACGTTACATTCGCATTTCGCTCTGCTGCAAAGACGAAAAACTGGCCGAAGCATTGCGTAGAATCAAAGAAATCATTTAACTCTCTTAACTCAAAATTAAAAAATCATAATTCAAAATTATATCGCTATGGAACTGAATCTTGAACCGCTAAAATTGAAAGGTGTACGCGAAGAACGACCTTTAGTAATTTCTGGTCCTTGTAGTGCAGAAACCGAAGAACAAGTCCTAAATACTGCTCATCAATTAGCAAACAAAGGCATTAAGATATTCCGCGCCGGAATATGGAAACCGCGTACCAAACCCGGTGGTTTCGAAGGCATTGGCACAGACGGATTAAGATGGATGCGACGCGTAAAACAAGAAACCGGCATGCTGACAACTACGGAAGTTGCCACCGCCAAGCATGCAGAAGAGGCGATAAAAGCCGGAATCGACATTCTTTGGATAGGTGCTCGTACTACTGCTAATCCATTTGCCGTTCAGGAATTGGCCGATGCGTTGAAAGGTGTTGACATTCCTGTTTTGATAAAGAATCCAGTTAATCCCGACTTGGAATTATGGATTGGTGCATTGGAGCGCATCAATGGTGCTGGAATCAAACGCCTTGCCGTTATCCACCGCGGATTCAGTAACTACGATAAGACAATCTACCGCAACTTGCCACAATGGCATATCCCCATCGAATTGCGTCGTCGCATTCCGAATCTTCCCATTATCTGCGACCCAAGCCACATTGGCGGTAAGCGCGAACTGATAGCACCACTTTGCCAACAAGCAATGGACTTAGGTTTCGATGGTCTCATCGTAGAGAGTCATTGTAACCCCGATGCTGCATGGAGCGATGCCAAACAGCAAGTTACACCCGATATTTTGGATTACATCCTTAACTTGCTCGTTATTCGTAAGGAGACACAAACCACCGAAAACTTGTCTGAATTGCGCAAACAGATTGATGAATGCGACAACAACTTGATTCAAGAATTGGCGAAACGTATGCGTGTGGCTCGTGAGATTGGTACATACAAGAAAGAGCATAACATGACCATTTTGCAAACCGTTCGTTACAACGAGATTTTGGATAAACGTGCTTCTCAAGGTGTGCTTTGCGGCATGAGTAGCAATTTCGTTAAGAAGGTTTTCGAAGCTATTCACGAAGAGAGTGTGCGCCAACAAATGGAAATTCTAAATAAATAAGAAAGAATACCAAGATGAGAATATTGATTCTGGGAGCCGGCAAGATGGGCTCGTTTTTCACCGATGTATTGAGTTTTCAACACGAAACAGCAGTGTTCGATGTCGATCCGAAGCGTTTGCGTTTTGTCTATAACACCTATCGTTTCACTACATTGAACGAGATTTCCGAATTCAAGCCCGAACTGGTTATCAATGCCGCAACAGTGAAATATACCATCGATGCCTTCCGACAAGTACTCCCCGTATTGCCAAAAGATTGTATTTTGAGCGACATTGCTTCGGTAAAAACTGGTTTGAAAGAGTTCTACGAAGAATGCGGTTTCCGTTATGTTTCTACCCACCCCATGTTTGGCCCTACCTTTGCCAATCTAGACAAGTTGAGCACGGAAAATGCCATTATCATAACCGAGGGCGACCACTTGGGACGCATTTTCTTCAAAGACCTCTATCAAGGATTGGGTTTGAACATCTTTGAATATAGTTTCGAGGAACACGATAATACGGTGGCCTACTCATTGTCTATTCCGTTTGTTTCGACCTTTGTTTTTGCAGCTGTAATGAAACATCAAGATGCACCAGGAACTACTTTCAAACGCCATATGGCCATTGCCAAAGGGGTATTGAACGAAGATGATTACCTATTGCAAGAGATTCTTTTCAATCCGCGCACACCGGCCCAAGTAGAGGGCATTCGCACCGAGTTGCACGAATTGTTAGACATCATTACCAACAAAGATGCCGAAAGGATGAAACAATACTTGAAGAAGATTAGAACGAAAATCCAATAAACATTTAGCCGATTATATTGTTTATGTAGAAAAAAGCAAAGCAACTTGCTTTATAATTATTCACCTAAACAATATAGACTATGGTTATTATTTGGTACATTATTATTGGTATTGTAGCTGGTTTTTTGGCTGGCAAAATTATGCGTGGCGGAGGTTTTGGTTTCTGGCTGAATTTGATACTCGGCATTATCGGTGGTATCCTCGGCGGTTGGGTCTTCGGATTATTCGGCTTTGAATTCGGAGGCATCTTAGGAAACTTGATTACAGCCGTTATCGGTGCCATCTTACTACTTTGGATTTTCTCCTTCTTTATCAAACGAGAAATTGAAGAGGAAGAATAAAGGACAAGAGGATGTATCAATTTGATACATCCTCTTTTGGTTTGTAAGAATGTGCAAGATTAAAAACGCACCTTCTTGTTGTATATATAATAATATGTACGCGCGCGCGAGGAAACACCTTTTCAAAGCAATAAAAAAACATGCTTCTGAAATCACGCGCAATTACTGCCAGATTCACGCGTGATTTTCACTAAATTTGCGCGCAATTTCTACAGAAATCACGAACGATTACGGAGGAAATCACGCACAAATTCAGAGGAAATTCCGAACAAATTCGGAAGAAATCACGCGTGATTTCGGAGGTTAGTTTTATTGCTTTTCAAATAATTGAATATCAATGATTTGCAAAAC
>JAFYML010000064.1 GCA_017556595.1 Bacteroides sp. | reverse complement strand
GTTGTAAAAACAATCTTTGAGTTGCTAAATTTCGATACTCGTCATAGTGCAAATGTGATGATATATGGGGCAAAAGAGGCTGGTGTGAACATTGCTAAATCATTAAGAGTGAATTTCAATAGCCATTATCGTTTGCGTGGTTTCATTGCTGATGAACAAGAACTGATAGGAAAGGTTATTATGGGTGTGAAGGTATATCCAAACGATGCTGATATTATTGATGTACTTCATGATGCTGATGTTAAAACTGTTATTGTTTCTCCGGCAAAGATGGAAGAGTTGAAGAAGAATGAATTAGCAGATATGTTGTTGGCTAATAAAATTAAACTTTTAACAGCACCACCTTTGAGCGAATGGAATGGTCAGACATTGGAGCACACTCAGATTAAGGAGATACAAATTGAAGACTTGTTGCAACGCAATCCCATCGAGATAGATATTAAGAAAGTAGCTTCGCATCTTGAGGGTAAACGAGTGCTTATTACGGGCGCTGCAGGCTCAATTGGTAGTGAAATTATGCGTCAAGTTGCATCATTCAATCCTTATAAACTCATTTTGATTGACCAAGCAGAAACACCACTCCATGATATTCGTTTGGAATTGCAAGATAAATGGCGAAATATAGATGCGGCTACTATTGTAGCTGATATATCTAACCAAACACGCATGGAGACGATTTTTAAGGAATATAAACCTCAATATATTTTCCATGCTGCAGCATATAAGCATGTGCCAATGATGGAAGATAATGTTTCTGAATCTATCCAAATAAATGTGTTGGGTACTCGAAATTTGGCCGATTTAGCCGTGAAATATGGTGCGAAGAAGTTCGTTATGATTTCTACGGATAAAGCAGTAAACCCAACAAACGTAATGGGTTGTTCAAAACGAATCTGTGAAATCTACGTACAATCGTTGGCTAAAAAAATATTGGCAGAGAACAAATCGGCTACTCAATTCATTACAACTCGTTTTGGTAATGTGTTAGGTTCGAACGGTTCTGTTATTCCTCGTTTCCGCGATCAAATACAAAGAGGTGGCCCGGTAACTGTTACCCATCCAGAAATCATACGTTATTTTATGACTATCCCCGAAGCGTGTCGTCTAGTGCTTGAGGCAGGTAGCATGGGTACTGGTGGTGAAATCTATATCTTTGATATGGGTAAGCCAGTCAAGATTGTTGATCTAGCAAAACGAATGATTAGCTTGTCGGGAAGAACAGATGTGAAGATTGAATTTACCGGTTTGCGTCATGGTGAGAAACTTTACGAAGAGTTGTTGAATGTGAAGGAACTTACTAAGCCTACTTATCACGAAAAGATTATGATTGCAACTGTTCGTGAGTATGACTATGACGAGGTTAAGCATCAAATTCAAGATTTGATAGATATTAGCTATGGATACGATCAAATGAAGATTGTTGCAGCTATGAAGGAGTTGGTGCCTGAATTTGTAAGTAAGAACTCTTGTTTTGAAGTGCTTGATCACAAACAAGAAAACTAAATAAATTTTGTATAAAGGGAAAATAAAATAGGGTTGCTTTTTCGAGGCAACCCTATTTTGTTTTTTCTCTTTATCGGATGTATTTTTCAATCATTCCTTTAATCATTTCTTGAGTGTATGGCTTGGTGAGAAAGTCGTTGCATCCAGCTTCTAATGCGGCTTGTTTATCATGTTCAAAAGCATAAGCCGTTAATGCAATGATGGGTACTTCTTTTGAAAGTTGACGTATGATACGTGTTGCGTCCAAACCATCTAAATTAGGCATTTTCATGTCCATTAATATTAAATCGGGATTAATCTCTTCGAACATGCTTACCGCTTCCATGCCGTCTTTCGCACGCTTCAAATTGTAAATCTTTCCTAGTATTGCTTTTGCTAAGATATAATTGCTATCTGTATCTTCGGCAACAAGTCTTGTTTTCAGTGTATTATTGTTTTGAGAGTTAGTATTGTTTGCTTGCGATTGTACTTCTTTTGGTTGCGGTGTATTAATAACAACCTCAACCTCTTTTGGTTGTTCGTTGGCAAGGGGTAGGGTGAAGGTAAATGTTGTTCCTTTGTTTTCGATGGACGAAACGGCTATTTTTCCTCCCAATCGTTCAATGATAACTTTACTGATTGATAGCCCTAATCCTGTGCCTTGCGCCACATTATTAGCTTTGACAAATCGGTCGAAGATTTTATCTATCTTGTCTTCTGCTATTCCAGCTCCCGTATCGGATACATGGAAACTAAGCATATTGTTCTTTATGCAATAGCCGTAGCTCACATTTCCGCTTTTAGTGAATTTAAACGCATTGCCAATAAGATTGGAAATGACTTGGAATATTCTATTCTTATCTCCCTTAGCAATGGTGTTTGGTTCGGATGTCTCGAATATCAATTCTACACCTGCAGGACAACGAAGTTTGTGTGCATTGTGTATTTCTGTACAAAGTTCGTGCATATTTACATCGCTGATATTCATCTCGATGATGCCTGCTTCTATCTTTGACAAATCAAGGATTTCATTGATTAGTTGCAACAAGCGTTCGTTGTTTTCCTCAATGATGTGGTAATAAGTTTTACGCTCTTCTATGTCGTCGCTCTCGGCAATGATTCTTGAGAAACCTACAATGGCATTGAGTGGTGTGCGTATTTCGTGACTCATGTTTGCCAAGAATGTAGATTTCAGTTTGTCAGAGTTTTCGGCTTTTTCCTTGGCTATTACCAATTGTTGTCTCATTTCTTCGAGCTCGGTAATATCCCAATCGATACATAGGAGTAGTGGATTTTCTCCTTTCAGTATTTTTTTTCGTTTGTCCAAGTAGAGAGGCATACCATCTTTATCCATTTCCAAGGATCTCCAATGTCTTTCAATACCTGTCTTGGCTATTTCAATATCAATATTTCTTTTTCCTTGAGCTACATCTTGTGGATAATAATCGAAGTCGGTTTTACCGATAGCATTCTCTCTGTGCAACCCTCTTCGGTAAGCTTCTCGGTTGCGGTAGATATATCTGAATTCGTTATTAATGTCTTTTACAACGATACTTGCCGGGAGGTTTTCAATGGTTTGGTCAAGTATCTGGCTTAGTTGCTTATTGGCTTGTTCGCCTTTTACTCGCTTACTGATGTCGCGTGAAAATCCCCAAAGTGTATTCTCTCCGTATTCGTTTGTCATCCAGTAGGCAATACCTTCTGTCATGATGATTTCTGGGAATAGTGGGTAGGGATTGCTATGCATCACTCCGGTAGCTTTTTCACCTTTTACTACGGTAGAGGCGAATTGTTTCCATTCTTCTCTATTTTTGAAGAATGTGCCAAGGTCACCGATGTTGTAGTTTTCAATGTTTGCTTTCCAATCAATGTTGTTGTGTGTACGGAATTGGCGGTTGGCAAATATCATTGTACCATCTTCCTTCATTGCAAAGATGTCTTCGACCGAGTTGTTGATAACGTCGGTAAGCAAGGTAATATCGTTGCGGCTTTCTTGCAGGTCGGTAATGTTTTGTATGTATCCTTCGAGTGTAGTGCTTCCATCTCTATGATGTTCGCGTGCGAAGGCTTTTTGACGGGTATAGTATATACGTCCATTGGAGATTATTCGGTAGTCTATGCTTTGGTGTAAACGACCTTGCAAAACAAAATTGAACCAATCTTTGAATCCTTCTCTGTCTTCGGGTACGATAAGATTTATGTACTCTTCGGGCGAGATGTGTTGTTCGGGCTTTTGCGGTACGATGCCTGTATGTCCCGAAAAAGATAATATGTTTGTTCGTGAGTCATATTTCCAATCGCCAATCAGTGCTGCTTTTTGTATTTCGTATAGCGCATTGTTTTGCTTTTCAAGTTCAACTTTTCGTTGGTTGCGCTCTGTAATGTCGCGATATTGTGCCAATACCATTCCTTCGAAAGGCGAAAGTATGCATCGGAAGTAAAAGGTTGTCCCTCTTAATTCCATTTCAATATCTTGAGCCATCTGTTTCTGATATTGCAACACATGTTTAAAGATGGGATATATTTGTTGGTAAGTAGCATTAGGTATCAACTCCCAAATGTTCTTTCCCAACAACGTCTCTTCTGTGATGAACCATGAGTGTGTCGCTTCTACATGGTGCACGGCTCTGCAATTGCCGTTTACGTCAACAAGAATCATGTTGTCGGCAATAGTGTGAAGCAATTTCTCAGTGTATTTACTATTCTTGAATATATTTTCCATAAGTATGTACTTCCTATTTGTTATGCTCTTTTAGATTTTTCCCAAGCACCGCTATTATTGCCTTTTCGTTTGCGCAGATAATTGAATCCGCGTATCACGTTGATGTTCATAAAAAGAAAATAGTAGGGTACAAATAGTATTTTATGCTTAATTCGTTTTCGTGAGTAATAATATCCTAAACTTCCCATCAGGTAGAATAGACATTGCAATTCCCATATTAGGGCGTATAGCGCAAGATTGCTGGTTGTGAATAGAATGATAAGATTCAGCGGAAGTAGCGCGAAAAGTAGGATGGGGGTTATTGTCCAACGCAACACGCGATGCGATGTGTATTGGAAACTGAAAATTCCATACTTGAAGGGATTGAGCAAGGCTCTTAATCGCCACACCGATTGCAAACCTCCGGCGGCAATGCGTACTTTGCGTTTCTCTTCCTCTATCATATCGGCCGAGCCACCTTCGATGGCGTATGCCGATGCACAATAGGCTATGCGATATCCATTCATCACAATGCGCATGGATAGGATGAAGTCGTCGAGCAATGTATCGGTTTCCATCTCTTCGAACAATTCGCGTCGGACGGCAAACAATTCGCCAGCAGCGCCTGCGGCCGAGTATAATCGCCAATCGAGCGATTTTAGTGTCGATTCGTACTTCCAATACAAACCTTCGCCACCCGAAGCGGCATTGTCCTTACTCTTTTCGGCAATGCGTTTTTCACCGGCTACGCAACCCACTTTGGGATTTTGAAATAGGCGGACAATTTCCTTCAACGCCTCTTTGTTCAAGTGTGTATTGGCATCGGTAAACACAACGATAGGTGTTTCTACAAATTGAATGCCGCGATTCATGGCTGCCGTTTTTCCTCTGCGTTGTGGTTGATGTTGTACGATGGCTTGTGGCCAGTTGGCCAGCAACTCGTTAGTACGGTCGTTACTACCATCGGTCACCCAAAGAATGTGAAGCTTTTCGGCCGGATAATCCAATGCCAATGTATTGCGCATTTTGTCGTCCACAACGCTCTCTTCGTTGTATGCTGTAATGAAAAGCGTTACATGTGGCAATTTGTCATCGGTAGGATAGGGAAGGTCACACTTTTTCTTGAATACCTCTTTCAGTTTGACGAGTATATATAGCAAAATGCCATATCCTATATAAGTATAGAAAACAATAAAGAGTGCTATCCAAAAGATTATTTCAAGTGTGCTCATAGATAATGTTTATTTAACTTCACAAAGATAGGGTTTGCGTTCCTTATTTCCAAATTTTAAAGAAAAACTTTAAAAGGATTCAGACGAAGTTATCGCAAAAGAGGGTTTAATACGTTTGCAGGAAGGGTGATTTATGTAGTATTTGTGCTACTTTTTAACCTATAGTAATGCGTCTGCTCACGGCCGTGGTAGTAACTGCTCACATCCGTGAGCAGAATCGCTCACGGGAGTGAGCAATATTGCTCACAATTGTTGGCATAATTGCTCACGGATGTGAGCAGTGCAATTAATTAGTATTAAAGCATGCTTATATACAAGAAAAGCGCACCTATTAGTAGGCGCGCTTTTCATTGTATCTTTACGTTAATCTATCTGATTAGTAAGTGATAAGAGGTTGCAATTCTTTAGCTTGTGCAATCATCTTTTCCAACTCGGTAACAGACGGTACGCGGTTGCAAAGATTCTTTTCGGCATTAACAGCCTCCAACTTAGGTTGCAAGTTAGCTGGTACGCGATGACGGAATTCCTTTACGGTGTCAACGCCAGCAGCTTCCAACAATTCAGCAAATTGTCCGGCAATGCCGTTGATGCGGAAGAGGTCAGCATGATTTGTCCACTTCAAAATAAGTTTTGCACTAATACCAGTTTCTTCGGCGATAGCCAAACGACCTTTTCTAGCAGCACACTTTTCTAATAAATCTTCTGTAGTTTTAATACCGGCAGCATTCAACTTTTCTGCATAAGCAGCACCGATGCCTTCAATTTGTTCAATCTTGTATCCCATAGCTTTTATTTTTAAGGGTTAATATTCTTTCAGTGCAAATGTATGAAAAGTATTATAATTGTCAAGTGTAAAAAGCAAAAAACTTTAGTTTTTATTAAGAAAAAGCAACAAAATACATCGATTACGGAAATTTATCCGTAATTACTTATTAAAATTCGCTCTTTTCACAATCTTATTTATTAAATTTGCACGCAAATTAACGAAACCATTATTTTATATAAACGCATGGCAAATGTAATTAAATTACGCAAAGGCCTCGACATTAACTTGAAAGGCATTGCCGCTAAAGAATTAGTGTCTGTAAAAGAACCGGGCATCTACTCGTTGGTACCCGACGATTTTACAGGTGTTAAGCCTAAAGTGGTAGTGAAAGAAGGTGAAAATGTATTGGCCGGAGGACCCTTGTTTGTAGACAAGAATCATCCTGAAGTGAAATTTGTTTCGCCCGTTAGTGGCGTAGTGACAAGCGTTGAGCGTGGTGAACGTCGTAAAGTACTGAACATTATCGTAAAGGCTGACGAAAATCAGCAATACGTAGAGTTTGGTAAGATGAACCTTGCTGGAATGGACGCTGAACAAGTGAAAGAGGCATTGATGAATGCCGGCTTGTTTGCATTCTTCCGTCAACGTCCATTCGATGTTGTAGCCGACCCAACAGATGCTCCTAAAGCAATCTTTGTTTCGGCATTCGACTCAGCACCATTGGCGCCCGACTTCGAACTCGCATTGAAAGGTGAAGAAGCAAACTTCCAAACTGGTCTTGATGCTCTTGCCAAGATGGCAAAAACTTATTTGGGCATCAGTGTGAAACAAAAGTCTGAAGCTTTGACACAAGCTAAGAACGTAGTAGTAACCGCTTTCGATGGCCCGCACCCTGCAGGAAACGTTGGCGTACAAATCAATCACATTGCTCCTATTGCTAAGGGCGAAACTGTGTGGACAATCGGTGCAGAAGCCGTAATCTTCATCGGACGCTTGATAAACACAGGTCGTGTAGATTTGACTCGCGTCGTTGCTGTAACAGGTAGCGAAGTATTGAAACCTGCTTATTGCAAGTTGAAAGTTGGTGCACAACTTACAGAAGTGTTCAAAGGCAATGTAACTACCGACAAGGATTTGCGCTACATCAGCGGCAACCCATTGACAGGTAAAAAAGTTGTTGCCGACGGTTATCTTGGCGCTTTCCATAGCCAACTCACTGTAATACCAGAAGGCGACGAAACTCACGAAATGTTGGGTTGGATTATGCCTCGTTTCAAGGAGTATAGCACAAGCCGTTCATACTTCAGCTGGTTGCTTGGTAAGAAACAATACAAGATTGATGCACGCGTTAAGGGTGGCGAACGCCACATGATTATGTCGGGCGAATACGATGCAGTATTCCCAATGGATATCTATCCTGAATACTTGGTGAAGGCAATCATCGCAGGCGATATCGACCGCATGGAAGCCCTCGGCATCTATGAAGTAGCACCCGAAGACTTCGCTCTTTGCGAATTCGTATGCTCGTCGAAGGTAGAAGTGCAACGCATTGTTCGTGCCGGACTTGACATGCTTCGTGCAGAAATGGCTTGATAATTTGAAAATTGATAATTGAAAATTATAAATTAAATGAAAGCGTTAAGAAATTATCTCGATAAGATAAAGCCGAACTTCGAAGAAGGCGGCAAACTACACGCGCTTCGTTCAGTGTTCGATGGCTTCGAAACATTCTTGTTCGTGCCAAACAACACATCGAAGACGGGAACGCATATTCACGACGCCATTGATAGCAAACGCATCATGTCGATGGTGGTTATTGCGTTAGTACCGGCCTTGTTG
>JAFYML010000063.1 GCA_017556595.1 Bacteroides sp. | reverse complement strand
GGTTGCCAAATCTATTTCTTAACCCGTATGCCAAGCCCGAAGATTATCTTCCAAGCTTTCGCAGAAATCAAGCCACGCATCATTGTTGCTGTACCACTTATCATCGAAAAGATTATCAAGAAGAATGTATTGCCTAAGCTTGAAACTCCAACAATGAAGCTATTGTTGAAGGTTCCATTCATCAACGATAAGATTAAGCACACCGTACGCGACCAAGTAGTAAAGGCCTTCGGTGGTGAATTCGAAGAAGTGGTTGTAGGTGGTGCTGCCTTCAACCAAGAAGTGGAACAATTCTTGAAGATGATAGAATTCCCTTATACCGTTGGTTATGGTATGACAGAGTGTGGTCCTATTATCTGCTACGAAGATTGGAAACGATTCAAGATGGCATCGTGCGGTAAAGCCGTTAATCGCATGGAAGTAAAGATTGTATCACCCGATCCGGCCAATATTCCTGGTGAAATCCTTTGCAAGGGTGATAACGTAATGCTTGGCTACTACAAGAACCCAGAAGCTACAGCTGAAGTAATGACATCGGATGGTTGGATGCGTACAGGCGACCTTGGAACAATTGATGAAGAGGGTAACGTAACCATTAAGGGACGCAGCAAGAACATGTTGTTAGGCCCAAGCGGACAAAACATTTATCCTGAAGAGATTGAAGATAAGTTGAACAACATGCCATACGTTGCCGAAAGTATCGTTGTTCAGCAAAACAATAAATTGGTTGGTTTGGTTTATCCCGACTTCGACGATGCCTTTGCACATGGTTTGAAAAACGAAGACCTTGAACAAGTAATGGAAGAAAATCGCGTAGCATTGAATCAAGAGTTGCCGGCATATAGCCAAATCGCTAAGATGAAGATTTATCCAGAAGAGTTTGAAAAGACTCCTAAGAAGAGTATCAAACGTTTCTTGTATCAAGAAGCAAAAGGATAATAAACAATGAAACGAATCATTTCATTCATATTAATAGGGTCTCTACTTTCAGTAGGGACTCTTTTTGCTCAATCCCCCTCATACCAAGCAAAGAAAAAAGTGGGGATAAACCTCTCTTTATGGAAAGGCGTAGCAACACAATCGGCAGATAGCACTAACAACACCATACTGAACATTGGATTGCTATCGGCAATGAACCAATTGAATGGAATGGGCATAAACGCAATTGGTAGCGTTTGTTACCAACAAGCAAACGGCATACAAGCGGCAGGCATCTTCAACCTAAACGAAGGAAATACCAACGGCATACAAATAGCTGGAATAACCAATATCAATGGCCAAAACACAAACGGCATCTCCCTATCGGGCTTGGTAAACATCACAAGCCTGCACACACAAGGCATCTCTATAACGGGGCTAACCAACATCGTCGGCATTGACACAAGGGGTATTACCATTGGCGGGTTGATGAATTTTATAGGACGAGAAGCGAAAGGCATCAGCGTAGCAGGTATAGCCAACATCGCAGGAGAAAGCAGCCGAGGCATAGCCTTAGCCGGCTTAATAAATATAAGCGGGGAGCAAACAAAAGGTATGCAAATAGCAGGCTTAGGAAACATTACCAACAAGTTGAATGGCGCACAAATAGGTTTGGTCAATGTAGCCGCACATGGAAAGGGCTTGCAAATAGGATTGATAAACTACTATGACGAATCGTTTGATGGTTGGCAATTAGGTTTGGTCAATGCAAACCCCAAGACACAAATCCAACCAATGTTGTCCATCAACAACAATGCTTCTATAAATGTAGGTATGCGATTCAAGAACCCGAAAACCTACACCATCTTAGGAGTTGGAATGCCCTATTTAGGCTTCAACAAACCATTTGCGGCATCGGCTTTCTACCGCGCAGGTATCGAACTTCCCCTACTCGACGATTGCTTATTCATCAGTGGCGACATAGGATTTCAGCACATAGAAAGCTTCAAGAACAAACACCACGAATACCCCAAGCGCTACTTTGCGCTTCAACCTCGCCTAAATATCGATTACCACCTAAACGAACAATTCAGTCTGTTCGTAACCGGCGGTTATTCATGGGACAAGCCTTACAAATGGGGACATTGCATAGACAAAGGGTTCCTTATCGAAGTAGGAACAACGATTCTGAAAATGTAAACTTCCTTACTCTTTCTCCTTAATCAAACCCGAACGATAGGCTACTAACAATTTACGCAAGTCTTGGATAAGGGTAATCAAACGTTTTCCCTTGTCGGTATCCTTCACTAACATACGCTTTTGGCTCATCTCCACAAGGAAGGTAGTCGATTTAATATCTTGCCCTTCGAGAATAGCCTTTTGCGAACTTTGGAACGGCTCGTGTTGCACCAACTCAAAGCCATGTGAATGATATACCAATGTATATCCGGCAATACCCGTTTTAGGTTGATAGGCCTTAGAGAAGCCACCATCAATTACCAACATTTTACCATCGGCCTTAATCGGTTCCTCGCCTTTCAGTGTACGCACCGGCACGTGTCCATTAATAATATGTGAATGCTCGTTAGGCTCTACACCAAACTCACGCAAGATGTTATCACAGATATCCGCTCTGTTTCGTAAAGTATAATACTCCCCTTTTTTCTCCTTCTTTAGCTCGTCATCGTTCACAAAATAGCTTTCGAAGGCAGCCATTTTATCTTTATCGAACAAAGGAGAATTAGAACCACACCACATATACCATACAAAATCCAAGGCATAATCCTTGTCATCGCCCTCTTCGCCAAAGTAAGCAGTACGAATCAACTGATC
>JAFYML010000062.1 GCA_017556595.1 Bacteroides sp. | reverse complement strand
GAAGACTGTTGCTGCTCAGGAACTTGACGAGCATACAATCAAGACTCAATTGAAGTGGAGCAAGATTACAATCATCACAGCTGCTGTTCTCTTCGCTGTTGGTATTGCATCTATGTTCTCATACGAGTTGCGTTGCTACGGTTTCGAAGCAATATTCTTCCTCGCTTTGATTTTGTTCTGTATTTCGTTCTATTTGCGTTCAAATGCTAAGGACAAAGTAGAAGATCCAAAATCTATCGGTGTTGATATCGCTATCTTCCGTACCGATAAGGCATTCAATATTGGTGCTATTGCCATTGTTGTTATCCTTACTATATTATATATAGCATTGTGGTAATTCATAAATAATAAGCTGCCGACTACATCAACAGTGTAGCCGGTAGCTTTTAAAAGTCAGTAAATAAGTAGCAATGAGTAATTATTACAGCTCAAACCCAAAATTTCATATATCAATCGACTGTATTATCTTCGGATTTCATGCAGGCGAATTGAATTTGCTTTTGCTCCATCGAAATTTTGAGCCAGCCAAAGGCGAATGGTCTTTGATGGGTGGGTTTGTGCAAGAGAACGAAAGTGTAGACGATGCTGCCAAACGTGTATTGGCTGAACTGACAGGTTTGAATAATGTATATATGGAACAAGTAGGTACATTTGGCGCTATCAATCGCGATCCAGGTGAACGTGTTATCTCTGTTGCATATTATGCACTAATAAACATCAACGAGTACGATAAACATCTTGTAGAGCAACACAATGCGCATTGGGTGAATATCAACGAGATTCCCGAATTGATATTCGACCATAAAGAGATGGTTATACAAGCTCGCCAAGCTATGCAAAAGAAAGCATCATCCGAGCCTATTGGCTTCAACCTCTTGCCCGAGCTATTTACGCTACCGCAATTACAAAGCCTATACGAAACCATCTACGGCGAAACGATAGATAAACGCAACTTTAGAAAACGTATTGCCGAAATGGATTACATTGAAAAGACTGACAAAATTGACAAATCAGGTTCTAAACGAGGAGCTATTCTCTACCGTTTCAACGAGAAAGTTTATCGTAAAGCGCCTAAATTTAAACTTTGAAATCTCATGTTAGAAGAACTGAAAGAAAAAGTATTTCAAGCTAATCTAGATCTCGTAAAGCAAGGATTAGTTATTTTCACTTGGGGAAACGTGTCGGGTATTGACCGCGAAAAAGGTTTGGTAGTTATCAAGCCTAGTGGTGTAAGCTACGATGATATGAAAGCATCAGACATGGTCGTAGTAAGCCTAGAAACAGGTGAAGTAGTAGAAGGCGATTTGAATCCTTCATCAGACACACCTACTCACTTGGTTCTTTATCGTGCCTTCCCAAACATACAAGGTGTTGTTCACACCCACTCTACTTATGCAACAGCTTGGGCGCAAGCAGGAAAAGACATTCCTAATATCGGAACAACTCACGCCGATTACTTCTACAAAGGAATTCCTTGCACCGAAAGCATGACTAAAGAAGAGGTAGAAGGAGAATATGAATTAGAGACTGGTAATGTTATCGTAAAACGATTTGAAGGTATTAACCCCGACCACACACCTGCTGTGTTAGTAAAGAATCATGGTCCTTTCAGCTGGGGTACAAGTCCTGCAAATGCTGTTTACAATGCAAAGGTAATGGAACAATGTGCAAAAATGGCATTCATTGCATATCAAGTGAACCCTGAATTGACAATGAATCCTTTACTCATTGAAAAGCATTACAATCGCAAGCATGGTCCTAATGCATATTACGGACAAAAAAAGAAATAACAATCAATCAATACTTAGACT